>CAYGDT010000061.1:0-8812 GCA_964348745.1 uncultured Candidatus Peribacteria bacterium | reverse complement strand
TTGTCGGTGATCTTGAGGATGGAGACAACTGGCTTGGCTTTCCCCTCGCGCGCAAATGATCCGTAGGCGCTGACCATTTCGATCAGCGGCGTTTCAGCGGCACCGAGCGCGAGCGGCCAGCCGTATTCGAACGTTCCGCGTTCGTCCTGCAATTCTTCTTTCTTTGCCAGAGGAGTCGGTGCACCGAGTGCAGAAACCAATGTAAGTATTTGATTCTCCTGCCCCGCCAGAAAGTATGTCTTTGCAGCAGGAATGTTGCGCGAAGCGCCGAGTGCCTGACGCATGGTGATGAGTCCCATGAATGTCCCGTCGTAATTCCGCGGCTCGTCATCACCGATCTTGGTAGGCACATCGTAGATCGGCGTTGCCGGAGCGTAGCCTTGCTGGAACGCTGCGGCGTACACAAACGGCTTAAAAGAAGAACCCGGCTGTCGCGGCGCCTGAACCATATCGATCTTACCGCCATGCTCGTCGTCGTTGTAATCCATGTTACCGACGTACGCCAGAATTTCATTGGTCTTCGGATCAACCGAGAGCAGCGCAATATTCTCTCCGCCAAATCGCTGCAGCGTATCTTCGCGGTGAGAAGACACTGCCAGCTCGGCGCGTTGCTGCAACTCCCAATCCAAGGTGGTTTCGATACGCAGTCCTCCCTGCTCCAGAAGATTTTCATCCAACGTGCTTGCGAATATACTTTCTACTTGATCGCGCACCCAGAGCACAAAGTGCGGAGCACGAATATCCTCGCGTGCAGGTTCGAATACCATCGTGCGAATCTCCTCCAGTGCCGCAGTGCGCTCACTGTCGGTGATAAACCCCTGCTGCAACATATTTTGCAGCACCTGATCCGTTCGTCCGCCGACATAGACGACGGTGGAACCCGTTCCCGCGTATCCTCCAAGCAAACCAATCGAAATGTCTTGATTATTTATCTGGGTGGCACTGGTGATAGAACCCTCGATGATGCGATTGGAAACAACAACCGTTACTTCGGAACGGACATGGTAACCGTAAGGACTGAAGTACGACGGGCGTTGGGGCAGAGAAGCAAGTACGGCTGACTGGGCGAGGGTAAGCTTGTCTGCGGTGGTATTAAAATACTGGCGTGCAGCCTGCTCCACGCCATACGCATTACGCCCAAAGGGAATCCAGTTGAGGTACAGTTCAAGGAGCTCCTCCTTGGTAAAGCGGCTTTCCATCTGGCAGCCGAGAACGAGTTCTTTAATTTTTCGCTGAATACGATTCTCATTCTGCAAATTCAACGCATTGCGCGCAAGCTGGCGTGTGATCGTGGAACCGCCACCTGCCTGCCCCAGCAAAACGATCACGCGAGCGATAGCACGAATATCCAGACAACCACGATCGTAAAACCGCTCATCTTCGATGGCAACAATCGCATGTTTCATACTATCGGGTATCTGATCACCGGCGATGAATGTGCGATCTTCCTCATTGAAAAGACGGTAAAGTTCCACGCCGTTTCTGTCAGTGATCACCGTACTCTGGGAGGCAAGCAGCGTGCGAGGATCGGAAACATCCGGCAGGGTAAACCAAATAAACAAGCCGTAGAGCAGTAGAAGTACGACGGCGGCTCCACCACTTTTCAAAAGAAATTTTTTATGTTGTCTACCTCCTCTGTTCCTTAAAAACTCTCGGGGTACATGTAACAGATTCCGCAGGCTGCGAACCGAAAAAAAACTCCGGCGGCGGCGCGTTTCTCCACCGAGAACGCGGGTCTGAAACCTGTGGCGTGCAAACGGCGTCATAGAGTAGAGTCAGTGTAGCAAAAAGAGGCTTTAAAGCACATGAATAAGGCAAGAAACATGGGCATGGCAGCGACGCGGATGCATGCGATCTGCAAGCGTGCTACAGTACGGCAATGAAGCTATTATTGAGCATCATGTGGGCAGTCGCCTCCTTTACAACGGCATGGAGTGCAGCCGCACAGAATACGCTTTCGGTGAGCGGGCTATATGCTGGTGGAATCACATGGACGCAGGTGATCAGCAATATCATCGGAACGCTTGGAGTGACTATTTTCTCCGTATCATCTGCAGCATTTTTGATTGGAGCACTGATGTTCACTGCAGGATTCATCAGCGAGGAGAATAAGTCCAAAGGGAAGAATTTAATGATCGGAGCACTCTATGGCATGGGTATTGTGATTGCTTCAAAAGCCATCTTTAATACGGCATACTTCTACGTCTACGGGAATTAAGGCATTTCACAAAATCGCAAACACAGAAAGAAAATTTTCCTGATCTTTTCGTGTACAGCAGCGCGCATTCTTCTAGAATGCTCCCTAGCGATGCGCGACAACTCCCGTTCGATCAGCGGTACACTGAAACGGCTAGAAGAAGCCGAACAGCTCAAACTGGCCGGTCATAATGAGGAAGCATTGCAGATTCTCGAAATGCTCCTGATTGAAGATCCGGAAAATATTTCCGCGCTGGAGGAAATCGCCGACAACGAACTGAGTTTGGATCATTATAGCCGCGCAGCTACGGCAGCGGAGCGAGCGATCGCGCTGGATCCTGATAGCTACACCGGTCACTACATTCTCGGTTTTTTGCAATCCGTCGATCAGAAATGGGAAACAGCGATTATTCATCTAAAAAAAGCGAATGCGATCCGTCCGAATAATGCGGAAATTCTGCGCTGCCTCGGATGGGGACTCTTTCATTCCGGACAACGTGCGCAGGGTATCGTCACACTGGAACGCGCATTGAATCTGGACAGCGAAAACCCGTTGACACTCTGCGATCTGGGCGTTGCCTACCTGCAAACGCGTAACTTTTCAAAAGCAAAATTACTCTTTGATAAAGCACTGGAATTTGACCCGGAAAACCCAAAAGCTCTTGAGTGCATTAAAGCGATGCATAAGCTGGAAGAAGTGCTGGCGAAGGGAGGAGAGATGAGTTCCTAGTTATGAGTTCCTAGTTCCTAGTTCTCAGAACTCGTCATGCTACACTGTCATCCATGACGAGCGCAGCGACAATGTTTCTACTGCTTCGACGTGGCACCGTCCGCGGACTTCTCAATCTCCTGCGCGAGCGGCGGTGGGGTTCTTCGCTGGGAGCACTGTTTGGAGTCTTCGTATTGGTGCAACTACTGGTACTCGTGCTGATGGGGCTACAGGGTATGCAATCAATTCTGCGCAATAGGACCGACCTGCGTCTTGAAATGCGTTTGGATGCAACCGATGCGGATATTCAAGATTTTAACAGCGCACTCGAGCAACTGCCGATCGTACGGGACACTGTATTTATCACCAAGGAAAAAGCATACGAGCAGACAAAACAATCGGACCCCGAACTAATCACGTTTTTGGAAGAGTTCAAGATTCAAAATCCCTTCGCCGATACGATCGGCGTAACGCTACGGAGCTTGGATGACTACGACACATTCAAAGCATTCGTGCAGGAATCCCAGTGGCAAAACATTGTGAATCCGACCTTCCTATCCGATGTCACAAACCAAGAACAGCATGTCTTTGCGCTGCTGAATATCACACGGGCGGCTCGCACGCTGACCATGATCATTCTGGGAATCACCGTACTGGCACTACTCTTTGTGACCACGGAGCTGATTCGCCACAGAGCGGCTTCGCGCAGCGACGAAGTACTTGTGGAGCGCCTGGTCGGCGCGACGCCCGCTTCCATCGCACTGCCGTTTGTCATCGAAGCGATCGTCTTACTGCTGATCGCAATCGTTCTCAGTGTCATTGTATTGCTTGCACTCATCTTCTTGCTGCCATTTGTCATCCCCGATCTGCAAATGGGAGGCGCGCTCGTAGAACTGCGCACGCAGGTGACGCCTCTAATAAGCACAGTACTGCCGCTCTGGGTGCTGCTGGAAATCTTGGCAACACCTCTGCTTGGAGCATTCGGCGCATGGCTGGGGGTACACCGGCAGATCCAGTCGCCACGCATCGCATACGCGTTGTAACACTCCTAGCCCTTGCCCTTGCCCCAACCCCTCTACGCCTCACTCATACACCCTCGAAGCAATCATCTTAAAAACGCACGATGTCGGTGAGGCGGATCGTTTCTGCATTATGTTTACGAAAGAACGCGGCAAGCTTGCCGCACGCGCCCGTGGCGTGCGCAAACTCGGAAGCCGTATGGGGGGAACACTGCTTCCTCCACAGCATGTCTCGGTGCAGCTGCACGAAGGCGCATCCGGAAACCTGATCACCGATGCTTCGCGTCTTACGGCATTTGCACACGGAACTGTCGATGCATTTCTGCATGCGCAACAAGGAATGGAATTACTGCTTGCGTTGCTCCATGACGAAGAGCCGCTGCCAGAACTCTTTACCGTCACGCTGCGATTTCTGGAACGCTGCGGGCAAGACCCGCACTCCATGCTGCCATTCACGCTGACAACGCTCAAGATTCTCGGCCTGCTGCCGGCGCATAACGAGCCGTTTTTCGCAGACTGTAGCGCTGCGCAAAAGCTGATGTTGCAACAGTGCGGTGCCGGAAACTGGGACGACCTCCCCACTCTCTCGCAACAAGAACGCTCCGGTTTTTCTGTCTTGTGCGGACAACTGCTCTCGGGTGCGATTTCCTCACCGCTCAAATCCGGAGCAGTGATCGGCATGATGCGAAATAGAAATGAAGGATGATTCGGCGAAATTTCATGTTTGAGGTCGCCTGTGGCGAACTAAGTTTTTGCAAAGTAGGAGGTGTCCGCCGCCACGCCTGCGTGCCGTAACGCAGTCATCAGCTTAGAATAGTCGGCACTACGGCGTGCAGGCACGGGGGGTGTTGCGGCAAGCGGAGGGGCGATTGGCGGCGGTGGGTTTTTCTTTGGTTCTTTCTTTTGGGCGGCTGCCAAAAGAAAGAACACAAGCAACGAAAAGAAAGGCCATAACTCTACTCCCCAATCCACGACGGCACCGTCGACTCAATGCCGACCTGCGTAAAGTTCGGTCGCGCTTGGTAAAAAGAATAGTACGGCTCTACGATCTCAGTATTATCCGGTGAGCGCACAATGCGAAACCACGCCGCCTGCATGCCGGGCACTGCCTTCCCGAGGGTGCGCTTCTCACCCGGTTTCAAGTCGGCATTAAACTCTGTCTTATCTGGCGGCGATGCTGTGCGATTCCATACGTACGGTCCGATGATCTCCGCCTCACGCTTGTCGCGCGTTCCGTAATAGATAAAGTAGGCATTGTCGCCTTCGACAACGGTCTGGATCAAGAGCGCTCCCGGACTATCGTTGAGAAATTTCATATCGGTATTCGGTGGATAGATGGTGGCATCGGTTCCCTGGGGTGCATAGTACGCAACGGCAAAACTATGATTGCGGCGCTGCTCGATCGGAAAACCATATTCCCAGATACCGCGGTACGCGGTGGTACTGACTTGGCAAAGACCGCCGCCGTAGTCGGGCATGGTCCTGTCTCCAAGGATGACGAGTTCCTTGACGTATCCGGCTGCAGCGTTTACCGGTCCGAGAATTTCATTGAAGGAAAATGTCGCCCCTTGCGGAATAAGCGTGCCATTGAAACGGGAAAGTCCTGTCTTGATATTATGGCGCCGCGGATTCGGGGAACCGGTGAACACCGACTCACCGATACCGATGACAGATGCAATTCCCATGTCCTGAAGATCGGGATCGAGAATGTTGAGGAGTGGTTGCTCCTCTGACACTGGGAGTTGAATATCGGTAATACCAGCTTCCAATGCGGCGACGGTCAACTCCGCAGCCCTGTGATTATCGACCGTCCTGCCGAGAAAACCCACGCCGTCAAACGTCGGATGACCGTCTTCCATGCGAATCGTCACGTCGCCACGGGGACGATCAATCTTGGACGCGATGCGTGATCGAATCGTCTCCTCAATGGCATCGGTATTCAAGCCGAAGCGGAGCGTGCGCTCCACGTCTGCCGGAAGCGGCGGTAGGATGTCTCCATCAACCAGAAGTGACTGTGGCGGCGCAATTTCCACACCATGGTACAACCACTGTTCCTCGGTCGAATGCCACCCGGGAAACGCGTTTGGATCCAGAGTGAACAAGTGGTGACCGTGGCGGTAGGTCAGAATCGGATAGGATGCATGCGCAACGGATAACGGATAGTGAATAGTGGATAACAAGAAAAAGGAAAACATTGCGTACAGAAGACATTTTCCACTCTCCCTGCCTCGCCGGTCTTCGACTCCGAGGTCGCTCAGACTCGAGGAGCAGGCAGGCACTATCCACTGTGCACTCCGCGCACTCCACGATGAATGATTGAATTTGGGATACATGTTAACGATCAGAAGTTTGGTAGCGCGGAGAAGGATGTTCATCCAACGCCTTATTTACCAGTGCATCCGCACGAAAGTTGTCACTGCGGGGAATATGCACGAAGACAACATCCGGAAACTGCGTGATCAATTCTTGAATCTCATCAAAGTATCCCTTGAGGGCATCCATCTTCACGCGGTACTCCCCGTTGAGCTGCTTGACGATTAACTCGCTATCTAAGTGACAGATCAATCGGTTAGGATGCATGCGCTTTGCGATTTTCATGCCTTCGATCAATGCACGATACTCCGCGACGTTATTGGTACCGATGCCGATTCGTTCGTAATGCTCGCGTACCACCTCCCCGCGCGCGGGATCTTCCAGAATAACGCCGATTGCCGACTGACCTGGGTTTCCGCGCGATCCGCCATCGGTAAACAGATGCAGCGTGCCTCCAACGGAGATGCCTGCATCACGCTCCTGCTGCAAATCATGCTGCTCCAGAGCCACCGCAAGCACTTCAGCTATAAAACGATTGCGGTCATCCGCTCTGGGAAAGAGTTGTTGCAGCTTGCGCTCAAGCGAGGCAGGAAGACGGAACATGGTTTGTAGTATAACAGGAATCGGGGATCGGTTATCGGGAATCGGTTATTAGTAATCACCGATCACTGCTTTCCGATTACCGATCACCGGTCACTCGCTGAGCCACAATGGCATTCGCCATTTGTACAACAATCTTCCCCCGGCACATCCAACTTAAACCTCCCTTCCCGCAGATCGATGAGCGCACCGCCGATGCGGCTCAGTGTTAATACGGAGGCGTAGACCTTCAATTCCGGAACTTCCGTGCAACCAAACTGCAAATCCCCCTGCAGTGGCTTCTCCTGGAACTCCAGACAAAACCCGCCATGCTCATCAACGGTCACCACAAGAATATCGTTGGCACGTTGCTGCTCATTTGCAATCTTCATGATCGCGCGCGCAGCGTCGGCGGTGATCGTAATTTCCTGCGGGCGCTTCGGTGCCGATCCGATGGCATCGTTGACGTCGGCAATGAGCGCTTCGATCGTCTCTTCGTCGAAGCCGTGCATTTGGCAACCCTCTTCCAGAGATTCCACGCCTCCAATGGAACACGAGAAGCAGTGCAGCCCGTACTCCGTCATGATATCCGCAGCTGCGGGCACCAACGCGATGATTTCGCGCACGGTCATTTTTTTGGAAATAGTCGGGGTATCCATCGGAAGTTCATGCTAGCATGCTCTTCGTGAAATTCCTTAAAAATCTGATCCTCATTGCGCTACCCGTCCTAACCTTGTTTATAGGGGTGCAACTCGGCATGCGCCAGGAACGCGCAAAGCTTGCCGACGATTACGTTGCACTGGAAGAGGTGATGAATGGCGGAGTGAGCAGTGGAACGCTGGTAAAAAATCCCGAGCAAGAAGTGGATATCAGTTTGCTCTGGACCGTATGGAAACTGGCGGCAAACCACTACATCGATCCGGAAAAATTGCAGGTTGAGCCAATGCTCTACGGTGCGGCATCCGGTTTGATCGCTGCGATCGGCGATCCGTATTCGACGTTCATGCCACCAAAGGAGAACGATGAGTTTCGTAGCTCTCTCAATGGATCATTGGAAGGCATAGGAGCCGAACTGACCATGAAAGAAACTCAGATCGTTATCGTCGCACCACTCAAGGGATCTCCTGCGGAAACGGCTGGGCTCCTGCCGGAAGATGTGATTACCGCAGTGGATGGTAAGAGTCTTGAGGGTTTTGATCTGGGAGATGCAGTCGCCTTGATTCGCGGACCGAAGGGAACCAATGTCACGCTATCGATTCAGAGGAAGGGCAATGATGATCTTCTGGAAATCTCGATCACGCGTGACGCCATCAAGGTACCGAGCACGGAAAGCGAATTGAAAGAAAGCAACGGCAAGCGGATAGGATACATTTCCCTCAACCGATTCGGCGATACGACCGGCGACGAAGTGCGAGAAGCGGTACAGGGATTCGTCGATGACAAGGTTGATGGCATGATTCTGGACGTGCGCTTTAATGGCGGCGGGTATCTGGACAAAGCCGTGGAGTTGGCGTCGATGTTCATGACACAGGGCAAAGTCGTTTCGGTGGCCGGACGTGAAGGAGAACCCATCAGCCATTACGTCACGGGCGGAGCCATCGCCCCCGATGTTCCACTCGTCGTGCTGATCAACGAAGGTTCCGCATCCGCTTCGGAGATCCTTGCGGGCGCGTTGCAGGACGCATCCCGCGCGACGATCATCGGCAAAAAAAGTTTTGGAAAAGGCACGGTGCAGGAAGTGTTCGATCTTCCCGGCGGAACCAGCCTGCGCATTACCACGGCAAGGTGGCTGACCCCGAGTGGCAGAGATCTCGGCAAGGAAGGAGTGCACCCAGAGATCGAAGTGGACCGCACGAAAGAAGAGATACTCGCAAAGCAAGACCCGCAGTTGGAGAAGGCGTTGGAGGTACTGACGGGCGAATAGCGTATTAAGTATTACGAATTAAGTATTAAGTATTAAGCATACAAAAAATATCACACGTCAGATACGTAATAC
>CAYGDT010000060.1:0-8967 GCA_964348745.1 uncultured Candidatus Peribacteria bacterium | reverse complement strand
CGATTGATCGATGCGTCCGACTGCTTCGAGCGTAGCATCGGCGACGGAGTTGCCTACGACGAATATGCGATCATCGGGAAACCCTTCGCCGCGCAAAAACTCGCGATCGAGTTCAACGGGAGCGAGGTGAATACCGGTCGCCGCCTCGGCGCAACGCGTATTGAACTGCTCGGGAAACGGTTCAAGGCTGCCACGCTCCCAGTTGTCTTGATTCATAAGATAACGCCTCCATTCCTCACAATTGAAACCTGAAACCTGAAACCTGAAACCTGAAAACCTCGGCGTCAACGTTCGTATCCCCGCCTCCACATGCACCGAGGCAAACCGATGGCAGTAGCCTGCGTTACTCGCCGCCATCGCGGTTGTCGTATCGCCATGCACATAGGGAATCACGATCTTGTTACATTCTTTAAGCTGCGCGATGACAAAGCCGAGCCGCGCGATAATCTGCGAGACGACTTCGTACGCCTGCCCGCGGACATTGAGGTTGAAATCCGGCTCGACGCCGAACTCCTTCAGCATGCCGCCGGAGAGGTTCTCGTCGAAGTGCTGTCCTGTATGACCGAGTACCACAAGGTGCCCGCGATCTTTCAGTTCCCGATACAGCGGAATCTGCTTGATGATATCGGGCTTGGTCGCGATCAGAATCAGATGCACATGCGTGCGATCCGATGCCTTGATCTCATTGTAAAAGCCTTTGGAGCGGTAGGAGATCTCCTGCACGGGATCAGATTACAGCAATACTAGAAAGGTTACGACGGAATGAAAGACGAATTTATCGTCGCACTTGACGTTTCAGCTTTGACGCTTCTGCGCGGAGTTTCTCAGCACTGGGAGCGAAAATGGCACGGTGTAATGTTCGTGTACCAGCTAACGTGGCAACCCATTTGGTGAATCCGAATGGCACCTTCAATGCATCGACCATTTGGCTTAGCTGGTTGAGATCCAGTTTTATTGCACTCTGTGATACAAGAGCCTGCAATTTCTCATATTCCGCCTTGATCGTAGAAATGGTTTGCCCTTCTTTGGTAGCAAGAGTATGTGACCGTACGTTTGCCCAGATAGGAATCCAATCGCGGAAATCATCGACGCGATGCTCCATATTCATTTGAGAAAGAGTTAACGCTTGAGTCGCGATCTCTTCGAGACTGTCTTCGACCTCGGCCCGATTGCGCTCTGAAGCTTCCGTACGATTTGGTGTATCTAGAGTGTTCTGAGTAGAATTGTTGCCAGAAGCAAGCGGCTTCGCCACTTGATCTGCTGCAGCAGTAAAACTCATAGCGACATTGGGGACATCGCCTGCCGCTTCATGCAATCTGCCGTGCATACGCTTGCGAATTTCGACTAATGCCCTGTGTGAATCATCAAATTTCTCATTTCGAGATAACGATGATTCTACTTCCTCTTTAGAATGTTGACGATCGGTCATGGTGTTTGTTTGGAAGAAACTATTACATTGTAACACTTTTTATACTTTTACGCAATAGTCTCCATTTTCCAATGAATACCAATTTCAGACCAAAATGACACCAACAGGCGATGAAGTACTATCTACGATGAATGCCGCGTAGCTTTCCCCAAAGCCAAGAATATATTTCCAGACACTAAGGTCAATCTGTATCACTTTGAAAGCGAAGTGGTATTACTGCATTTCCTTTGGTACTTTTAGGTTTAGCATCTTGAGTATCATCGGTGCAATGTCTTTGAGACTGCTATAGTTTGTAAGATCCTCTTTTGAAAACAGGGCGGATTTTACAAATGTTTGTACCGGATTGGATGTGTGGCTGACGCAGAGCGTATCGGTACCGGGGTAATACATCTCCTCGGCATTACCGTGATCCGACGTTACGATCCAGTCGTACCCAAGTTCCTCCAGTTTCGGGAGGAGCACCGCAAGAGATTTATCGATCGTTTCGCATGCCGTAACAACGGCACTGATCTCCCCGCCATGCCCTGTTAGATCGGGGTTTGGGAAGTTGACCACCATGAGCGAGTAGACGTTTTTCTCCGCCTCCGAGATGACTTTTTCGGTTAGTTCTTTGGAACTCATTTCGGGAGCTTCGCAGAAATTTGCGACGTCGGGCGAACGGACCATAATGCGATCTTCGCCGGGAAACGGCTCGATGCGCTGCGCATTGAAAAAGAACGTCACATGCGCGAACTTGTCCGTTTCGGTCATGCGGATCTGCCGCAATCCTGCGCGGGATACGATGTCCCCAAGTGTATTTTGGGTATCGGGTGCCGGAAACGCAACCGGCAGGTGGTCTGTGTACGGTCCCATGCAGACAACGTCTTTGATGCGAACGGGACGCGGAAATTCTTTGAAATCCTCGGCTTCAAGCGCCGTGACAATCTGAATCATGCGATCGATACGGAAGTTGATGCAGACAACGGTATCTTCCGGTTTGATCGCTTGAAACATCGGCGTCTTTAAGGGAGTCACGTATTGATCCGTCTCGATATTCTTCGGCCCATTGACGTACCAGGCTTGTAAGCCTTCGCTAATATCAGCGACCTCTTCGCCCGTACCTTTTGTAAACAAGTCGTACGCGACTTTTGTGCGTTCGGCATACCGCCGGTCGCGATCCATGGAATAGAAACGCCCGATGAGCGAAGCGATCGTGCCGAGTTTGTGCTCGTCTATCTCGTGTTTCAGTAATTCAAAATCGGTGCAGAAATACTGCTCAGGCATGTCGCGACCGTCACCGGAAAGATGCAGCATCACTCTGGGAACCCCGATTTCCTTGGCTAGCCGAAGCATGGCATGCCAATGGTTTGCATGACTATGCACGCCGCCTGTAGAATATAAGCCGATAAGATGCAGTGTGGCGTTGTTCTTCTTGGCTCGCTCGCACGCTTCGCGCAACACGGAATTTTTGTAAAAATCACCGGAACGAATGGAGAGGTTGATCTGTTCCAACGGCATCCAAATGACACGCCCCGCGCCCATGGTCATATGGCCCGGTTCCGATGCACCCTGCTGCCCCGCAGGTAAACCTACCGCATTGCCGGCCGCTTCCATCAGACAATTGGGTACAGTTTTTTCGAGTTTGTCGAAAAACGGCATCTTCGCGAGCGACCTAGCGTTGCCGGGACCGGGTTCCGCCACGCCAAATCCATCGATGATAATGAGGCAAACTTTCTTCACGGGGCGATCTTATCAGTCGTAAACTCATTGTGCTACACTGAACTCCATTCCTCCGCCCAAACCCTAGCCCTTGCCCTTGCCCTCACACATGGATATCCGCACTGCTTCCAGAGGCAACTACCTCCACACCGTCGGGTGGGGACTGCTCGCAAGCGCGGTGATCGTCGGCACAGCTGCGGGGCTGGGACGCGCTACGGTGAATCTGCGCGGAGCGCTGACGGACAAACCCGATATCGCGATTTACCTCCTGCTCCCAAACGAAGGGATCACCACTATTTCACTGCTCAGGGAAACGGATATGGAGCGCCACTACCTTGCAGAAACAAAATTTGGACCCAAACTCATCGTACTTAAAATGGGAGAGAAAGAGTGGTACGTACAGCGGATGGAAAGCCTCCACGAATCTAGCGCGGCGTCTTCTGCCCAAAGCGCATCACCAGAAACGGAAACACTATCACCGCAGTCAGAATCCTTTTGATACGCGATGGCTGGAGCGCAAGTCGCCAGAGCCATTCGATGCCGGATGACCGCACCCGAAGCGGTGCCCGCTTCAGTGAGCCCGAAAGATAATCAAGCGTACCACCGATGCCGATTGCCACCCGCACCGACGTGAGAGACGGCAAATATTGATGGATCCAAAGATCCTGCGCGGGCGCTCCATAGGCGACCAAAAGCAGGTGCGCTCCGGAGTCGTTGATCTGCTCAAGTATCGTCGCTGCATCGTCTTGTGACGGCGAACCTTCGTATGCTCCAACAATCCGAAGCTTTGGATTCTTCTTTTGAAGCATCTCCGAAGCCCTACGCCCTACCCCCTTTCGTCCTCCCAATAAAAACACTCCATCTTCCGATGAAAGCGATTTCAAAAGACGCTCCACCGTGTCGGCACCCGTAACGCGCTCCGGCAAAAACTGCCCCGTATGCCGTGCCGCCCAAAGCAAACCCGTGGAATCCGGCAAGTTCAACTCGCCCGATTGCAGGAGCGAATGGAACGTATTGTCCTTGGATGCTGCAACGAGCATTTCGCTGTTGGGAGTCATGACATGGTGCTTCCCTTTATCAAGAAGCATCGCAGAGATGCGCTGTAGTGCTTCATCCTGAGTGACAGGATCGATCGGAACACCGAGAATGACCACGCGTTGCATAGATGCATCGTACCTCAAACCCTTGCCCTAGCCCTAGCCCTTCCGTACAATTCCCGCATGCACAATCACACTTCTTGGAAAAGTATTCTTATCCCTCTGGCGCTGCTCTGTGTGCTTGTGACGCTGCTCTATTTCAACGATTCCCTCGGAGGACTGTCTGCAAGCACCGTGACTCAGCAGTCCGATAACGGCGAGGAACTCTCGCCACAATCAAATGATGAACTGCCGTCTTGCACGAAAGACGGAGATTGTTCGCTCCCGACGTCCTACTGCTCTCGATATGGGAAATGCATGCTCCTGATCGACCCCATCTGCGACTGCACGCAACCGCACGTCCTGCATTGCCGCGAGAAATCCGGTAATGAGCGATATCTGTTCTGCCGAGAAACGTGCTCTACGGACTTTGGTAAGACAATCTGTGAATAAAGAAACAAGAAATATGTTCCCGCTGAAATAAGAACTTGGCAATTTCTTCATATCCCTTAATACTTACCCCATAATACTGATCTATGCATGCATTATTGAACAAGCATCTGGCTCTGATATCACTCACACTCCTTGTGGCCTGTGTGCCAGCAGCGCAAGCACCCCTAGAAGAAGGAAATCAGCAGAGTTCTGCTATGCAGGCAGAACAGGGTGAGAGCTTCGTGGAAGAGGAACCGATCCGCGACGAGGTTCCGGTGATCGCCGAGCGCTTACTCCCAAGCGGCTTTCTTGAAATCGGCAACCGTGACGCACCGATCGTTCTGCTGCTATATACAGAGCACCACTGCCGATACTGTAAAGATTTCTTCATCGAGCAATTCCCGAAACTGATCGCAGAGTACGTAAACTCCGGAACGCTGCGATTACAGATCGGGATACTACCCTTAAAGAAATACGCAGCCAGCGACACAGCGGCAATCGGGATGCTCTGTGCTGCAACGCAGAGCAAAGGGATTGCTATGCATAAACTGCTGTTTGAACTCGGTGCAAAAGACGAAAAAACACTATTGAGTCATGCAGCAACACTGGAACTGGATACTGCTCTGTTTACACAGTGCCTGCACAGTCCCGATACCGGCGCGACCGTGGAACGTGAAAAATCCATCGCACGCTCTTTGGATGTCACGCTGGTACCGACGCTGTTTTTGAATGGAGAAAAATCCGTGGGATTGCCGTATTACGCTGATCTTAAAGGCATGATCGATGCAAAGTTACGGTAAATGCCCCTCTCCCCGACCCTCTCCCGCGGGGAGAGGGAGCGCAATCGCTTGATGATACGCTTCATCCCCCGTTCACCATGAGCGATAAAGATATTATTCAGAGGTTCTGTAAATAAAAAGTAGGAGTGGGTCCCGCGCGCCACGGGGGGTGTTGCGGCAGGCGGAGGGGCGATTGGCGCGCGGTGCGTTTTCTTTGGTTCTTTCTTTGTCGGGCAGACAAAGAAAGAATAATCAAAAGACGATGCGAATCAACTTCACCCGTGCCGTCGCACCGGAAACGATCTTCACCTGATCTCTCCGGACACTGAATTCTTTTGCGAGAAACCGCACCAGTGCGGCATTGGCTTTGCCGCCTTCGGCAGGTGCTGCAATATCGATCTTGATGCTCTCGTCCTCCATGATCCGCACTGCACCGGTCTTACCCATGCTGGGACGTGCTCGAACATAGAACTGCACGGTGCCTTTCTGCCGGAGTTCTGAAAGTAAGTGGTCGAACATGGTGGTATGAATATTGGAATATTAGAGTATTGGAATATTAGAATATGAGGGGTTCTAGAAAAAATATGAATCTGGCATACGAAATACCGAATACCATATACGATATAGATACTCATGCGCATCGATATCCTCACTCTCTTTCCCGGAATGTTCAGAGGTCCTCTTGGCGAGAGCATCGTCGGACGTGCCCAGCAGGAAAAGCGTGTACAGATTCATTATCATGATCTACGGCGGTGGGGACTCGGTAACTATCGCCAAGTTGATGATGAACCCTACGGCGGCGGTGCGGGTATGGTTCTGCGTTCCGATGTGATCATTCCTGCGATTGAAGAGGTGACGAAGGCGGGGCGTAATGGGATTCACGGCATGCGCAAGATCAAAGATGTATTCGGTGCCAAGTACATGCCGTACCGCATCTACCTTTCCGCGCGGGGATCGCGTCTTACACAGCAGAAAGTCGAAGAAATCGCCAAGCGCTACGAGTGGCTGATATTACTGTGTGGACATTACGAAGGCATTGACCAGCGTGTCATTGAAGGTGGATGGATCGATGAGGAAATTTCGATTGGCGACTATGTCCTGACCGGCGGCGAACTGCCTGCCATGGTGCTCGTCGATGCCGTCGCGCGACAGATACCCGGTGTGCTTGGTAAGCAGGAATCAGCGACGGAAGAAAGTTTCTCTTCGGCCCTCGGTCGTAAGAAGGAGTACCCACACTACACCCGACCGGAGGAGTTTAAGGGGCTCAAAGTTCCTGATGTGCTCTTGAGCGGACACCATGCAGAAATTGAGAAGTGGAGGAAGGAACAGTTAGGAGAATAGTTGAATATCCGAGTACCCTAATATTCCAATTCCCTAATATTCCAATACTCTAATATTCCATGAAAGTCTCCGTCCTTCTGCCGACCTACAAACCGAATGCGCAGCATCTCACCGAGACGCTCGAAAGTCTGTGTGCGCAGACCGAGACCGACTGGGAGTGCATTATCTGCGACGAGCCAACGGATGTCGATACACATTCCATGGTCAAAAAATACTTGGCGGACGCGCGGTTTCAGTTTTTCAGAAACGAAAAATGCCTCGGTATCGGCGCCAACTGGAACCGCTGCTTCGGGAAGGCAACCGGCAATGTGATCGCCTATCTGTTTCAAGACGACCTCTGGGATCGAGACTACCTCGCAACTGCACTGCAAATTTTTAACAAGCACCAAAACGTCGGATTTATTTCTTTAAACCACCGCTATCAGTACGACGAGAATCTGTGGACGGTGGAAGGGTACGAAATCCTACAAAAAATCAAAGCGGATGTCGCGCCGGGGGTGCATAACGGTAATGATTTTCTGCTGTGGTGGCTCAAGCGCAACATGCACCCGAACATCATCGGCGAACCGTCTTTCGTCACGTTGCGGCGGGAAGTGATGGAAGAGGTCGGACCGTTCCATGAGCGGATGCCGCAGTTTTTGGATGTCGAGTATTGGGTGCGGTGTTTGCCGAAAACGGACTGGTATAACGAAGTTGCAAACCACGGCGCGTTTCGTGTGCATGGGCAAGCCGCGAGTTTTCAGAATAACGACAGTGGCACAGGCCTCTATGACCGGCTGGAAGTATTCGAGTCGTTGATACGACTGCTGCGCGGCCCACTACGTCGTGCGGCTATCGAATCCAGAAATCGATCCGTGCAAGACATGGTAAAAAAATTCCTCATTCGTGTGAAGAATAAGAAGAAAGTCGCCACCAAAGGGAGTGGACAGGCGTTCACGTTTGCCTTGCGGCATCCGTTTGTAGTTGGGATGGGAATTGTGCGGGTGCTCGTTACACTTAAACGAACTCGCGCATCAGGTCACGCACATCCGTAATCTTCACTTCATCGACTGCAGAGGTCTTGACCCCCTCCCGCGGTTTCAACCTCTCGTAAAAGTGCGGAACGTTTTCATTGCGATAAAGAAGACCCGTGGCGACGGACTTGGAGGTATCCACCGCTAGAGCGCGGGCTCTAGAAAAGTCGGTTACGTCATGATCTTCCCCAACCGGCTTACAGTGTTCCATCAGCCATTCCTGCGTGGCAAAGTGGTTCCATGTGGGACACGACTGCAACACGTCGATGAATGCAAAGCCGCGATGTTTCAGTGCTTCTTTCAAAATTACCGTCATTTGAGCGATGTCGCCGCTCCATGTGCGCGCGACGAAGGTCGGCTCCAGCGAGAAGACGAGATCCATACTCGGCAGCGTGTGTTCGGGGATCCCGTTGGGAGAAATATTCATCGCCTGATCCTGCCATGTCACCGCACTCGCCTGCCCCTTGGTCAGACCGAAGTTTGCGTTATTATGGAGGACAAACGTGAACGGATAATTGCTGCGGAATGCATGGATGAAGTGCCCCATCCCCTCGGAGAAACTCGCGCCGTCCCCGCCGAAGGCGATCACTGGAATCTCACGATTGGCAAGCGCACAACCTGCAGCAAACGGCAGCACGCGGCCGTGCAAACCATGGAAGCGGTAGCCTTCAAGCTTGTCCGCGCCATTACCGTGGCACCCGACGTCGAAACACATCATCACTTTGTGCGGTGGAATGCCCGACTCCGCAAGTGCCAGTTTGGTCGCCGTCCAGATGCCATAGTCCCCGCAGCCATCGCACCACGTGCACGGAGTGGACGTGGCGTACGCCTTCATCAGGTCAATCGTGTTGGAATCCAGAGGGATGGACATAGGGCTGGGGTTGGGGCTAGGGCTAGGCGATCTGGGAAAGAAGTTCATCGTAGAAAAACGGCCGCCCGTCGTACTTCAAAATCCGTTCAGAAAATTCAAGACCACACTCCTGCTTGATCAGCATCCCCAGTTGCCCCTGTTTGTTGCACTCAACGAGTATCGTCTTCTTTGCTTTGGAAGCGAGTCGCAGAAGGAGATCGGTTTTGAGAGGCCAGAGGTAGGTAAAGTGCAGATAGCCAATGGATGATTGTAGATTGAAGATTGAAAA
>CAYGDT010000059.1:0-9145 GCA_964348745.1 uncultured Candidatus Peribacteria bacterium | reverse complement strand
CTATAAAATTATATGAAATCCAATGGAATCATTCGCATCGCGGTACAGCGATCAGGCCGACTGTCTGAGGGCTCGCTAAGCCTCCTCAAAAGCATGGGGCTGCAATTTGAGACGTATCAAAACCGGCTATTCACGCGCTGCCGCAACATGCCTATCGACATTCTGTTCCTGCGTGACGACGATATTCCCGAGTACGTGCAGGATGGCGTTGCCGATCTCGGCATTGTCGGGAGCAACCTCCTCGATGAAAATGGTGCCACGGTCGAGCGACTCCTCTCACTCGATTTCGGCTTCTGCACGCTTGCAATTGCCGTTCCGGAGCAGAGTGATTTTAAGACCATTGCCGAACTTTCCGGGAAAAAAATCGCCACGTCCTATCCTAGGTCGCTCAAGAAATATCTTGCAGAGCAGCGAGTTGAAGCAGAAATCATCGTACTCAAGGGTTGCGTAGAAGTTGCTCCCGCACTGCAAATTGCGGATGCAATTTGCGATCTCGTATCGACCGGGAGCACGCTGAGAACAAATAGACTGAGCGTCCTTAACACAATCTCCAAAAGTCAGGCGATACTCATCGGCACACCGAATGCTTCGGGAGAAAAGCGGCAGCTCATTGAGCGGCTGGTGCTGCGTGCCGGCGCGGTACGGGAAGCGCGGGCATTTAAATACATCATGTTCAATCTTCCCGAAAAGAAGCTGGAGGAAGCGAAGGCACTTGTTCCGGGGTGTGACAGCCCCACAGTCATGCGGCTAGCAGACCCGACCATGATCGCCGTTCACTCCGTCGTGGAAGAAGAACGGTTCTGGGATGTCGTCGAGAAAATAAAAGAATGCGGTGGTTCCGGGATTCTCGTATCTCCTATCGAAAAATTTATCCGATAACAATGGACTCATTCACTCCCCCCTTATCGGCAAACATTGCTCAACTGGAACCCTACAAGTCAGGACGCAGCCTGTTAAAAGGTGGTGAATACGTATTTATGGATGCAGGTGAAAGCCCCTTTGTCCCGGCTTATGATCGCAGTGGGCTTCCGGATATCAACAGATATCCCGATCCGACAGCAGATGTGTTGCGCGATGAGATCGCGAATCTGTATGGAGTAGAGCGTCAACAGATCATAACTACATGCGGTATTGATGAGTTGATTGATCTTTTTATAAAAGCTTTTGTCCGGAGCGAAAGGTCTATTCTCACATTCTCTCCTACATTCCCAATGTTCTTCTTTGCCGCGCAGGTAAATAACAAACGCTACATTTCTGTGCAGCTTCGCCCTGACTTCAGTCTGGACATCAATGCTCTGAAAACCCAATGGTGTGAAGCAGATATTCTCATTCTCTGCACTCCGAATAATCCGACAGGAACAACAATTGAACTCTCAGATATTCGGGAGATCCTTGGATCTTTTCCCGGTCTTGTCGTCGTTGATGAAGCGTATGGAGAATATGCGAAAGAGATGGGTATGCCCTCAGCGATCGATCTGATACGACAAGGAGCAGAAAATCTTTTGGTGTGCAGAACCTTTAGCAAGGCGTATCGGGCAGCGGGCATTCGGCTGGGTTATGGCATTGCAAGCGAGAAGATTATTGCCGCTCTCCAAAAAACCAAGCTGCCCTACAACGTCAATACACTTACACAAAGCATCGGTATAGAACTGCTGCGTGATCAAAAAGGAATGCAGCAGAACGTTCGCACGCTGCAGAAAGAAAGCGTTAGAGTGCAAGAAGAATGCAGAAATCTCGGCTGTGATGTGAGCAAAAGTATTACGCATTTTTTCCTGCTCGCTCCTCCCCCAAATGTGGAAACGAGAATGGTGTATGAAAAACTTCGGGACACATTTGCAATTGCTGTTCGCCCGTATGGGGTGATCAATGGTAAAGAATCCCTGCGCATTAATGTTGGAACACCCGATCAGAACACTAATTTCCTGTTGGCTCTTTCAACCATTCTCTCCTCATGAAAGTTGCATTCATAGACCGTGACGGCACTCTAATAGTTGGACCTCGATTACTACAGGAGGATCCTCCACTGTATGATGAGATACTCTGTATCGATCAATTGCAAATTCTTCCCGGTGTGGAAGAAGGGCTCAGGGCGCTTATGAATGCGGGGTATCTGCTAGTCATGGTGACGAATCAAGAGGGATTAGGCAGCGATACGTTCCCTTGTGAAGCATTCGAGATGGTGCAAGAAGAATTGCAAAATCGTCTGAAGGTAAAAGGAATAGCATTCGCTGAAGTATTCCTCTGTCCTCATCTGCCCGAAGAAAACTGCATCTGTCGGAAACCCCTTACGGGGTTGGTGGATGACTATCTTCAAGCAAATGACGTTGATCGGACTACATCTCTTGTCATCGGCGATCGTATATCCGACGAAGAATTTGCTTGCAATATCGGTTGCGCATTTATCAGGGCAGTTGCGGACAAACAATTTCCGCTGAAAGAGATTCAATTATTTCTTTCCGCATGTTCATCATGAGGAAAAAATCTGCACCATCCAAAGGCAAAAAATCTGCGAATGAAGTTCTTGCTCCGATAAAGATTCCAATATATATCAATGCGGAACTTACCGGCTCAAATCGTGAGCGCATCTTCCGTCGAGCACAAACGGATATCGATGCAATTATGCCCAATGTCCGAGAAATCATTAACACTATAAGAAATGGCGGCGATGCTGCGATTGTCGATTATGTGCGCAAGTTTGATAATCCGGACTTTCAAGCCGAACAATTGCGCGTGTCTACGGAAGAAATTCAAAAAGCATACGAAGATATTTCTCCTGAAACCTTAACGATAATGAAACGCCAGATTACGATATCTCGAAACTTCCACGAGGAGCAGGCAAAGCGTGCCTACACGAACGCAGACTGGAGCATTGAGTACGTTCCCGGTGTTCGCACAGGAGTCCGAAAAAGACCGATTGGAAACGCAGGTCTTTACGTTCCAGCGGGAAAAGCGCCACTGCCGACTGTATGCCAGATACTCACGGTGGCTGCCAAAGCTGCAGGAGTCCAGCGTATTTGTGTGTTCTATCCCCCTACGAATTATTATCCTGAAATTATTGTCGCAGCAAATCTTGCCGGAGCCGATGAAATATATCGTGTCGGCGGTGTTGCCGCTATTGCGGCAATGGCTTATGGGACAGAGTCCATTCGGCCCGTGGATATCATTGCGGGACCGGGTTCTCCATGGGTACAAGCTGCAAAGCTCCAAGTATTCGGCCAGGTCGGCATTGATATGCTCAGTGGTCCGAGTGAAGGGCTGGGAATGGTTGATGAGACTGCGAATGCGACGTGGGTTGCGGCGGATATCCTTGCGCGTCTTGAACATGGACCCGATTCCGCATTTCCGATTGTAACTCTTTCGCTGAAAATGGCAGAAGCGATTCAGCGTGAAGTTCTCCGGCAAGCCCCACAACGAAGCCGATTTGAGAAATTTATAAAACCTGCAATCCAAAACGGTTACCAAGCCATCATTCTTGTTTCATCTATTGAAGAAATGGTGAGCGTCGCAAATGAGTACGGCGCAGAACACCTGCATATTCAAGTGAAGAATGCGGAGGAAATCAGCAAGACGATTCAGAATGCAGGGTCAATATTCATTGGTCCCTACGCTCCTGTGCCTGTTGGCGATTACGCCAGTGGCACCAATCACTGCCTCCCGACGTCACGTGCAGTGGCCTATGCCTCACCCGTAGGTGTGGAGACATTCACCAAGAATATCGAGTACCAAATTCTCACAAAAGAAGGGCTTGAAGCCCTTGCTCCCATTGTCCGCACGATCAGTGATGTAGAAGGACTCGATGCTCACAAAGAAGCTGTGGATATTCGTCTTCGATCATGAATTATTTCTTTTATTCTTTCTCTCATTCTCATGACTACTCTCGGTATCACCTGGAACAAACAGAAGGACACGCTCGTGTCACTGGAACGTCGCACGCGTGAATCCGTAATAGAAATAACGGTTGACAATGCAAAACGACGCTCTTTTCAGATTCAAACGGGCATTGATTTTTTCAATCACATGCTCGAAACAATTGCATGGCGGGCATGTCTGAACATTGATGCATCCTATAAGAATACGCTGTATCGTCTTACCCATGTCATTACGGAGGATACCGGTATTGTTCTGGGCATGGCGATTTCCAAGCTGATTGAGTTACGCATGGAAGAAGGCGTCAACGGAGCTGTAAGCGGTATTCTTGGGATAGACGAAGCACTTACAGTCTCCAGTGTGAGTTTCGAAGGTCGTTCAGTCGCCACATTGAACTTCGAAGACGCTCCCGGTACATCCGTAGTTCAAGTCGAAGACGCTCTTGCAGCTGACATGGCAGAGTTCTTCAGAGGATTCGCACAAGGGGCAAGAGCAACGGTCAACATTCGAGCACTCAGTGGCAATGATCCTCACCACACATGGGAGGCTATCTATCGTAGTTTTGGTCTTGCATTGAAAGAAGCTCTATCTCCTAACCCTTGGCGCGCAGGAACGACAGCTGGCGTGAAAGGCACTCTCGTATGATCTCTCAATCACCCTCACCACAGATCGGCATTCTTCGGTATAACGCAGGCAACGTAGGCAGCGTCGAGCGCGCGCTTGCACGACTTGGTATTCCCTCGAAGGTTCTTACGAAGCCAACAGAGCTTGAAAGCGTCAACGGTATCATTTTCCCCGGCGCCGGTGCCGCTGGTGCTGCGATGAAACAACTGAATAGAACCGGATGGGCGAAATCGATTCAGTCCTACACAAAGCCATTTCTCGGTCTTTGTCTCGGGATGCAACTGCTCTTTGATTCTTCGGAAGAAGACGACACAAAGTGTCTTGGGATAATCGGAGGAAACGTCACGGAACTCCCCGATACTATCGTCAGACCCCACATGGGTTGGAACCGATTGAGTACCGGTGACTTTGCTTACTTTGTGCACAACTACGTGTGCAAACCGATGAATCAAAGCGTAACGAGTATGACCGTAGAGTACGGCGGCGCACTGTGCGCCGGTGTGCAACAGGGAAATTTCTTCGGTGTCCAATGGCACCCGGAGAAATCCGGCGAAGCCGGAGACCGTTATCTTCTTTCCTTTGCCGATCTATGCAAGTAATTCCCGCCATTGATATCTTAGACGGGCGAGTTGTACGTCTGCAGCAGGGTGATTTTATCCGATCACAAGATTTCGGAAACGATCCGCTTGCAGTTGCAAAGATGTACGCATCACAAGGAGCTTCTACTCTTCACCTCGTCAATCTCTCCGGAGCAAAGAATGGAATGCTGGAAGAGCCATTCTTCAAAGTTGTCAAAAGCATCTCAGAGGGTACTTCTCTCGCGCTGCAAGTTGGCGGGGGTATTCGCAGTCTTCAAGATATCTACTCCCTGCTTTCCTGCGGTGTCAGCCGCATCATCCTCGGGACTATTCTCTTTACTGATCCTCAACTTGTGCAGAGCGCATTGATGTTGTTCGGGGCCAACCGTTTCATTGCGGCACTCGATGTGCGCAACAATGAGATTCAAATAAAAGGATGGCAAGAGAACTCCGGTATACCGCTCTATGAGGGCATAAAGCGAATAAAATCGCTGGGTATTGTGAGCATCCTCGTCACAGACATCAGCAGAGATGGTATGGAACAGGGACCCAATACGGATATGTATAAGAAAATACGAAAGAACTATCCGGAACTATTTATTACAGCCAGCGGAGGAGTACGCAATGCAAAAGATATCCGCGATCTGCGCAGCGCAGGTTGCAGTTTCGCAGTCGTTGGTAAAGCACTCCTCGCTCAACAGGTGCGCCTCTCGATATTACTTCGGGCGGAGAATGATCTCGCCATCCGCATCATTCCCTGTCTGGATATCGCAGGAGGAAGGACGGTGAAAGGCACACGGTTCCAACAACTTCGAGATGCCGGCGACCCTGTCGAGCTCGCCATTCGTTACTGCGAAGAAGGTGCGGATGAACTGGTGTTCCTAGATATACGTGCAACATTAGACGATAGAGAAACCGTGTTTAAGCTTGTCGCGCGCGTTGCGGAAGCGGTGAATATTCCTTTCACTGTCGGAGGCGGTATCCGCTGCGTTGAAGATGCTACGCAGCTGCTAGAAGCAGGGGCGGACAAGGTTGCCATCAACTCCGCCGCTGTAGATCGGCCGCAACTGCTCTCAGAGATTGCGCAGCAACTTGGCAAGGCGAACACTGTTTGTGCTATTGATGCACGACGTAAGGGCGACAGTTGGGTGGTACTGACAAAGGGCGGCACTGAGGAAACCGACAAAGACGCGATTGTATGGGCAGTCGAAGCCGCGCAAAGAGGTGCAGGAGAGTTGCTGATTACTTCCTTCGATAGAGATGGAACGGGAGCGGGATTTGATACGCAACTCCTCAGCCGCATCAAAGAACGTGTCCCTGTTCCCATTATTGCATCCGGTGGAGCGGGAACACTTCGTGATTTTGTTGATGCAGTCGACACTGGAAGAGCCGACGCTCTGCTCGCCGCAAGCGTATTTCACTTTCGAACATTTTCCATTACCGATGTAAAAAGCGCTCTTCGCGAGGCATCATTCCCCATTCGACCATGATTGATTACGAAACGATCAACTGGCAGAAAAATGCCGACGGCCTGCTCCCTGTGATTGTTCAGGATGCAGATACCGCACAGGTGCTCATGCTCGGCTATATGAATTGCGCAGCACTCAAAGCTACGCTTGCGACAAAGCAGGTGACTTTTTACAGCCGATCAAAAAAGCGTCTCTGGCAAAAGGGAGAAACATCGGGAAATACTCTCAGACTGGTTGAAATAACAATGGATTGTGATGCAGACACAATTCTCGTTCAGGCGATACCATGTGGTCCGACCTGTCACACCGGATCGCAGTCTTGCTTCGGGGAAAGTGAATTGCCGATGGTGACACTCGGTTATCTTCTTCGAACGATCTCTGAACGCGCATCCCGCGGCACCAGTAATTCGTATACAAAAGTGCTGCTCGATGGCGGTGTAGACGCTTGTGGGGCGAAAGTACTCGAAGAAGCGGAGGAAGTGGTACGTGCCGCGAAGGGCGAAGGCGAGCAACGTACTGTGGAAGAAGCAGCAGATCTCCTCTATCACCTCCTTGTATTACTGGAGCAAAGGGAAATTTCATTCGATCGCGTTGCGACGGAACTTAAGAAACGGCGCAAGAAAGCGCCAAATATTGAATAAATAATGTATTCAATAAAATTGAAGGGCGCTAATTTCTACTTACCACCCGTACGCTTCTTGATGATCTCCTGAGCGACATTGGGTGGAACCTTATCGTAGTGCGCAAATTCCATCGTATAGCTTGCACGGCCTTGCGTCATGGAGCGGACCTCGGTTGCATACCCGAACATGCTGGCCAGCGGCACTTCTGCGACGATGAACTTGGCGGATCCTCGGTCTCCTTGTTCTTTGATGATACCGCGACGCGAGGAGAGGTCTCCCATTACGTCGCCCATGTAGTCCGAAGGAGTCACGACTTCCACCTTCATCACCGGCTCCAGAATAACGGGATCTGCCTTACGCGCAGCCGCCTGAAAACCGATGGATGCACATGTTTTGAATGCCATTTCAGAGGAGTCCACATCGTGGTAGCTTCCATCGTAGAGTTCGACTTTGACATCGACAACCGGATAACCGGCAAGAATACCGCGGCTCATTCCCTCCTGGAATCCCTTGTCGCACGGCGTGATGTATTCGCGCGGAATCTTGGCACCGACGATATTGTTTTCAAACTCGTATCCCTTGCCCGGTTCCTGCGGCATAATCTTAAAGACCACGTGGCCGTACTGTCCACGGCCTCCCGACTGCTTCACGTACTTCTCCTCGTGATCAACCTCTTTCGTGATGGTCTCGCGGTAGGCGACCTGCGGCTGGCCAACATTCGTCTCTACTTTAAATTCACGGCGCATGCGATCGATGATGATTTCCAAATGCAGCTCACCCATTCCAGAGATAATTATCTGAGACGTTTCATCGTCCGTGTGGACGCGGAACGTCGGATCTTCCTCGGATAGCTTGTAGAGGGCGGTGCCCATCTTCTCCTGATCTGCCTTGGTCTTGGGCTCCACGGCAATCGAGATCACCGGTTCCGCAAACGTGATCGATTCCAAGCGAACGAGACTGCCTTCATCGCAGAGCGTATCGCCCGTGCGCGTGTCTTTCAGTCCGATCACGGCGGCGATGTCTCCGGCTTCGACGCTCTCAATCTCCTCGCGGGAGTTTGCATGCATCTTTACCAAGCGGCCGATGCGCTCCTTGCTTTCGTTGGTCGCGTTGTAGACATAGCTTCCGGATTTCAGTACGCCCGAGTAGACGCGAATGAACGTCAGCTTTCCCACGAACGGATCTGTCGCAATCTTGAACGCTAGTGCCGAGAGCGGCTGGCTGTTTTCCGGCAAGCGGATGATTTCGGAATCATCGTCGGGGTTAATGCCTTTGGCAGGCGGCACATCAAGCGGCGATGGAAGGTATCGAACGACGCCGTCGAGTACCAACTGCACGCCGATGTTCTTTAAACTTGATCCGCAGAAGACCGGATACAGTTTGCCGGAGATAGTCCCGGTGCGAATGCCCCTGATCAACTGATCATCGGTCAGTGCCCCGTTCTCCAAATATGCATCGAGCAGGTTGTCATCGCACTCCGCCACCTTTTCCATCAGCACGGCGCGGTACTCCAGCACGTTGCTTTCCAGATCTTTAGGAATATCTATCTCTTTGCGAATTTCCCCGAATTCACCCTCAAACGTGTAGGCCTTTTTGGCTATCAGATCTACGATACCCGTAAAATCACTCTCCGCGCCGATCGGCAATTGCACCGCAACTGCACTCTTGCTGAGTCGATCGTGAATCGAAGCGAGAGACATGTAGAAATCCCCTCCGATTTTGTCCATCTTGTTGACGAATGCAATGCGCGGAACGTGATACTTATCGGCCTGACGCCAGACGGTTTCACTTTGGGGTTCCACGCCTTGCGATCCGTCAAAGACGGCGACTCCCCCATCGAGAACACGGAGGCTGCGTTCCACCTCAGCGGTAAAGTCCACGTGACCCGGCGTATCGATGATATTGATAGTGCAGTCAACCTCCTTACCATCGACATCGGGTGCTTTCCAGTGGCACTGCGTCGCTGTGGATGTAATGGTAATAC
>CAYGDT010000058.1:0-9383 GCA_964348745.1 uncultured Candidatus Peribacteria bacterium | reverse complement strand
ATGCATGTCACCGAATATCGTTCCTTCTGTGATGAAGTGCGAGATAAAGTTAAAAAGACTGTAGGCATACGCAGTCGTGGTACCGATGACGATCAGGCTGTCCATGCTGAAGGTCGCCATCCTCAAGCTCGACCAGAAGCCTCTGTAAAAGCCGGCTCCAAGCCAGAACTGCACTGGAGTCGAAAGAATCAAGGATGCAATGCCCGCGTATGGCATAAGAACCTCCATGAAAGGAAGTGCGGGCAGAAAGGTGCCGAGCATGAAGTACAGCATCGGAAGACTCAGGATGAGTCCGATGAAGAATTTGTTACGATAGTCGGCAATCTCCGCTTCGCGCCTTTTCCGATCCATCTCCACACCATGATGGCCATGCTCGTGACGCATTTCAGCCCCATAGCCTGCTGATTTTACAGCAGCAATGAGTCCTTCTGCGGTAATTTGGGCGGGATCATAACGTACCCGCGCCTTATTGGCAGCGTAGTTCACGTTCGCTTCTTCCACTCCCGGCGTTTTCTTGAGCTTGCGGGTAATGAGTGCGCTGCAACTGGCGCAATGCATGCCGGTGATAGTGAGATCACATTGGGTACTCATGTGGTGGGGTGAACCACGTCAGCTTAAGCCGACGTGGTGAATTTTGTACTTCGGATCGAGTGACTCGATTTCTTCTGTCCATTTCTGTATGTCTAAACTTTCATCGTGGTCGAGTGTGACCATCTTCGTATCAATATCGACCTCGGTGTTTTTGATAGCAGAAAATTCGCTGCTTACATCTTTGATAAGAGCCGCGCAGGAAGCGCAGTGGATGCCGGGGATGGAAACAGTGGTTTGCATGAGAAAAAGGTTAACGAGTAGAAAGACCGATGATCTTAATAAGTTCGGCAATAAAGGCATTCTTTTCTTTTGAAGCGAGTTTCTTGCTCGCACACGTCTGAAGATGGCTCTCGAGAACCGTTCCTTGGATGTATTTCAGTTGCCCCTGCATCGCGAGGGCGATTTCGAGAACTTGTGGGCAGTAGGCATCCGCTTCGACCATCGTATGTAGCTTTGCACTGAGTCCATCCAAGCGCTTGAGAGCATGGAGTGTTTTTTTCTTTGCATCCTGTTGCATGGTGGGAAGGGGTAGGGGGTAGGGGTAATCTACCCCCGCCTAAGATCGAATGCAAGCATATCAATCTGTAATTACAATCTGTCCATTCATAGCTAAATGACCTGATCCGCACTCGATGCTGCAAGCAAAGTTGTATATTCCGGTACGTCCAGTCGGAAGAGCAATGTCTGTCGTCTTTCCCATAAATATTGTCTCATTGATGCCAAGATCGGGAACCGAAAAACCATGGGTTCCACTGACACCTGTCACTTGGAGCGTCACGACTTCGCCTTTCCTTACTTGAATGACATTTGGCGTGAACTTCCAAAGTTCTGCGGTGACGGGGATTATCCTGCCGTGTGATGCAGACTCTGAAACGGGTATGGGAGTCGGAGCGGTGCTCTGCTGCTGCGAAGCAGTGGGAGCACAGGCTGTCAGTGCCAAGACGAGTAGTGGTAAAATTAGAAAGAAGTGTTTCATAAAAGATAGGGAAATTAGTGGAGTACATTTGCAAGGACGAAGCCCGCAATGATGCCGATCAGTCCCATCGCCACTCCAAACCATGGATTCGACTGGCTCACCAGAGGTTGATTATGAGAGGCGGAGCTATGCTGTAACTTTTGCGAAGTATTGGCGGGAACATCTTCCCAGTGTAGAGCGTTCATAGACAAAGGAGAAAAGAACTAGAGAACAGTAAAAGAACCACGTACCATGCCCATCGAACACATGAATGCGAGTTGGCCTTTTTGTGTGGCGGTGAATTCAATGATGTTTTCACCAGCTTTTAGTGGTTTCACAATTTCCAAATTGGGAATTGTCATCACACTCGTGCAACCCGCAGCACCCGTGCCATCGATCTTCCAGCGAACGGGAACGCCCGCTTTGATCGTGAGATTACTTGGTTCGTAGCCGTTGCGCGTCACTGCCATGGAAACTTCTTGCACACTTCCTTGCATGGACGGTGCGGAATCCGCTTGACGGTTGCCACTCGCAAAGACCGTGGAAAGATCGAACCCAGTGAGTGCGAATCCACTCTGGAGATTGAAGAGCGCAAGCAGCAGCACAAGTGCTCCGGAGAAACGCAGAAACACGCGTGAAAAAGTACCCGTCGCCGTCGAAGAGATTGCGCTGATACCAAGCAAGGCAGGCAACGTGCCGAGAGAAAAGATGAACATCGTGAGTGCCCCCGTCATGAAACTTCCCGATGCAAGTGCGGCAAGCTGAAGAGACTGCGTAAAGCCGCATGGCAGGAAGAAGGTGAATGCACCAAGCGCAAAGGGCGCTCCCGGATGGTCGCTCTCGGAGAGGTTTGCGATCCAATGCGAGAGTTTCTTTGGTGGACGAACCGGGAAACTGCCTTTCGGAATGATTTCAAGAATGGTGAGTGCAAGGTAGAGCATGATGAATGCCACGACAATGCTCATGTAGCCGGACATTTTTGTGGAGAGCGTAATCGACTGTCCAAGCAAGCCTACAAGGCCGCCAAGGACGAAGTACGACACGAGTCGACCGGTATTGAAGTGCAGGAGCGGCTTGAACTTCTGCCATGGCGTTTCCGCCTTATGCATTTCGTTGTGCTTCGCAGCGAGCGCGAGGAGAAGCCCACCCGTCACAGCGAGGCAGCTACTTGTCCCGGCAACAAGACCGATAGCAAAGATGCCACCGAAGGACAGAGCACCTGAGGTCGACGGAGCGAGTGAGACGAGATCGAAGGCTTGAAGGAGCTTGTAGAGTGCGAAAATGATGAGGAGTGAACCGCCGATCTCCATCCACTTTCTTTTATCGGGATCAACGGAGGAAACAGTCGGTGCTCCCTCTTTAGTGAGACTATATCCTGCTTTGCGGACGACGGACGCAATACTTTCCTCGCTGGGCAGATGATTGGCATCCGCCGTGATATGAGCAATGCCCGTCTTATGATGTACATCAACGTGAAGGATCCCCGGCACCGCCTTGAGTTTTCGCTCTAGTAAGAGCTCACAACTGGCACACGTCATTCCGGCAATGCTGAGTGTGGCCTGACATTTTTTTGATTCAGTCATAGGAGTAGAGAAAAGATACAAAATATCCGCCGAGAATACGGCAGACCCTGTGATCGCTTAACCACTTCACTGCAGCAATACAATTGTTCGAGTGGGATTCGCTCTTGGAGGAGGAGCGTTCGCTTCCACAAAACTTTGCACTACCTCTCCGCGTGTCTCTGTAATAAAGAAGGGTAGTGTCGCAAGAAAAAGAGATGGTGCAGAGTTTTGAACCACTGCTGCTCCTATATCATTTGCTTGAGAAAGGCAATTTCCCGCACATTCCCTATCCATCGGAGCAGGATGCTCCTTTGCCAGATCCAGACAATGATCGCAGCGAACTGAGGACATCAGATTCATCGGCGCCATGACCGTTTCCATTGCCTCGTCGTGATGCATCGGCATATCGGCAGCCATGGCAATAGACATGGGCATCATGCAGATATTTCCCAAGAGGATGTTCACCGTAAAAGCCATTATTACCATGAGTCTTCCTTGCATCGTGGCTATTGTATCACCTTGTAGAAAATATGGGCAATATAACCAAGCAATTCTCTCGCATGTGGTCTAGTATGGGGACCTCATTCTTTCCTCTAACACCATGCGCAAATTCACCATTCCGTTCCTAGCCCTCTCGCTCCTCACTCTCGCTGCGTGCAAAACTTCTTCACTTACGGAGTTGGAGAAAACTCCTGTAGCGGAAACGACGGTTGAGTTCGACGGAACCATGAAGGGGATCGACATGGATCAGAGCGTACTTTCGTTCGTCGGCGGTAGCGACGTCATAGACCACGAAGGCAAGTTCACTGATTACACCGCAGGAGTCACGCTCGATACAACGGAACCCTCGAATCTTGAGAAGGCAGTCATCGCCGTCGCCATCAACCTTGCCTCCGCGGTGACCGATGCCGAGGGATTGACTCAACATCTTCAACGTGAGGACTTCTTCTTCGTCGAGCAGCACCCCCGTGCGATATTTGCTTCAACCGGCATTGTGAAGACCGATGCAACGCACTACGCGATTACGGGTGATTTGACCGTCAAGGGCGTAACGAAGAGCGTTACCATTTCCGCGGAGATCACGAACGACTACCTGACGGCCCACTACGACTTCCCACGACAGGAATTCGGCATCGGTAACGACAGCTACGGCAACAAACTACTCGATACGACTGTTGCTGTGGACGTGAAGCTCGTCTTTACGAAATGATCGTGATGCTCGGCTGGTGACACGCTCACCATGACAATAACAATGTTTTTCTGTAGCATCTGCCTGCTATGTTCCAAAGCGTCATTGCTTGGCTAGAGCAGATCGCGCAGGCCGTGCCGCTGCCGCTGTTTGTGATGGTCGGCGGGATTATTGAAGAGATCATCGCGCCCATTCCTTCTCCATTGGTTTCTACACTCGCAGGGAGTATCACAGCCTCGCAGCAACTTGGCATGCCGTATCTCCTCTGGATCTGCGCACTCGCCACATTCGCAAAGACGATCGGTGCATGGCTCTTCTATGCGCTTGGAGACAAATTGGAAGACGTGGCGGTGCCGCGCTTCGGTAAGTACATCGGCGTCAAACACGAGGATCTGGAACACTTCGGCGAGCACTTCAAGGGAACATGGAAGGACGTGATCATCCTCCTTGTCCTGCGCTCGATCCCCGTCATGCCGAGCACGCCGATCTCACTGCTCTGCGGTATTCTGAAAATCAACCTGCGGACCTTCTTTGTCGCCACCTACGCGGGCTTTTATATCCGCAACCTCACCTTCATGCTGCTTGGCTACACGGGACTCGCCGCGATGGAATCGCTCATGGAGGGGATCGATACGGCTGAGACTGTCTTCAAAATCCTCATCGTCTTCGGAGTGGTCTGCATGATCGGATGGCTCTACTGGAAACGGCGCACCGGACACCCTGCGCGGTGGCTGAAATCGTGGAGTAGTAAGGGCAAACCTTGATGATGTGTACTGAGAAGAAATCTCACGAAAAACGGACCGATTTCCGTGTAAAATCAGTCCGTTGCAAAAAAATGATTGTTGTTAGGGAAGCTCTGAAAATGTCATGGTGAGCCCGTCGAACCATACATTTTCCCCTCCAATCGCCATTTTATCATCCTTCGACGAGCTCAGGATGACAAAATTGCATGTTTCTCAGAGCTTCCTTAGCGAACGCTTCCTCCGCAGAAGAATTTTGCATGTTCACTGTTACCGTCCATCGTGGTGTAGGCATAGCCGCCGCAAGAACTCTTCCATGTAAGAGAAGCACCCTTCGGTCCCTGTACGTCCGCGACGCAAGTTTCGATGCCGCTGCACATGAATGTCATCTCTTGTCCTTCGCTGTTTGAGCTATAGCACGTTTGCTTCTGCGAGGAAGCTTCGAAGACGCATTTCACTTGCTCCCACACAGCAGATTCAGTTGCATCGATGATTTTAAAATACGAATCACTTGCATCCATGATTGTGGTTCCGTTCACATCCGACTTGATCTCAATAGTATAAGCTCCGCTTGGAACGGAAGACGGTATATACACCACTTCCTGACCGTCATTGACCGCATCGAAGACCAAATTGTATTCCTGGCCATCGGGATAGGCTCTCAGTCTGATTGTATTCAATAGTTGGGATTCCGATACATTCATTGTTTTCCAATAGACCGTAATCGGATTTCCACCTTTTTTGTACGTCTCTCCGCCATTGGGAGAAACAATGGCAATCGAAGGAACGGTGCTTGAATGATTCATACAAGGATCGGCGAAGTATTGCACGCACGAGTTGTAGGGAGTTCCGTCGGGGCAATACGCCACACATTTATCGGGGCACTGTACATATACCCCGGGCTTTCCATCCATTCCTGCCCGAAGACAAGCGGCGACAGGAGCAATTTTTGCTGCTTTACAGGATCGGCTTTCGCTCTCGAATTGTTTCCATGCCGCATCCTTTCTTCGTTCCAGATCTTTCGATGCCGTCCGGTACGCCTCATCAAACGTTTGGGAAGCGCTTTTGAGCAGCCTCTCCCGTGTCTTTACGTCGCTTTCACCCCACGCACGAGATTCGCTCACCACCCGGTCCTTAAGGGCATGGGTAACTGCTTCGTTCAAACCGTTAAAAGCATCTATCAGCACGCTTCCGCGTTTTGCGACTGCTTGCTGCATGCACTGGCTTTTCGCCATCACAGAGACAGAAGTAGAAGCAGACGGAGGGGAATACTTCGCGGCAATAGCGACGAGTGGAAGGAAGGTCGTGATACCGACCGCAGCAAGGAACATCGAAAGGAATTTTTTCATACGAACATTGGGGGATGGAAACGTAATCTAAAATTAAGACGAACGGAAGAAGATATTCTTACCAAGAGAGGTAGAATAATTCTTCCGAATGTGGCTCCGCCGACTGCTGAGTACTACTGCTGTTCGTCTTGGACAGGAAGATTTACTTCAATGACCTGCTTCTCAGCGTTCTTCTGACTGAGAAACTGCACCGCAAAATAAGCAACAACCGCAATCGCAAGGATGCCGACGATAGCGACGATCATACTGATACCACTGTCATTCGAGTCGTTCATAAAAAAAAGGGGAAGGAATAGAATTATTTTTTTCGATTGGAAGCTTTGAGAATAATGAGAAGGAGAATCGCACCGACCGTCGCCATGAGGATTTTCCCAAGCATCGGCCAGTCTACACGATATTGCAACAATCAGCAATGTGTCCGTGGAACAACCTGCATCGTTGCCTACTTCAGGTATTTCTCCACAACGCTCCAGATTTGCTCATCATCCATATCACTTTTAATGAGGTATTCATTCACATCAAAATCATGACATTTCTCTATGCTTGCTTTGTCGCTGAGATTTGAACAGGCGACGACGGGAAATTTCAATTTCTTTTGTTTCCTGTGTTCCAGAACGGCAAACCCATCCACCTGCGGCATCAGGAGATCAAGAAGCAAGAGGTCGGGAGGATCGTTGTCGATGGCATCAATCGCTTCCTGTCCGTTTTGCGCGTTGCTGACACGTACACCGTGTTTGGTAATGGCTTTCGTCATCATCGTGAGCAGGAAGGTGTCATCTTCCGCAATGATAATATGTTTTTGTAGTGTGCTCATCAAGATTTGAGGGAAGCGGGAAATAAATACTTCTCGATTGCGGGCCACAGGGCGTCATCGTCCATGTCGTTCTTCACGAAATAATGTTGTACGTCCATCTCCTTGCACTTCGCTTTCGTCTCTTTGTCATTCACATTCGATACCACGATCACTGTGCAATCCAGCTTTTTTTTCTTCATGGCTTTTAATACACCGTGGCCATCGAGTTTGGGCAAGAGAAGATCAAGAAGCAGCAGATCCGGCACTTCCTGCTGCATCGCCTCGACCGCTTCGTGTCCGTTATACGCGATTGTGACACGGACGTTGTATTTCTTCAGAACTTTTCCCATCATCTCGGCGAGCATGGTGTCATCTTCGGCGATGAGGACGTGTTTACTCATAAAAATCAGGAAGGAAATAAAAGAGTGAATGTCGTGCCTTTGTTCTCCTTTGAGACGAAGGAGATCGTCCCACCGACCAAGCGAACGATATTGTAGACCATATACAAGCCGATACCGGTACCCGCTGCTGCAGGGCTCGCGATGTTCGAAGCCCTGAAGAATTTCTTCGGGATTTTCTTTTGCTCCTCCTGCGGAATCCCATGGCCCGTATCTGCAACATCGATACGTACATTCTTCCCTTCGTGTACGGCACGGATGCTCACCTTCCCGCCTCTCGGTGTGTAATTGCAGGCATTGCTGAGAAGGTTGTCGAGGATTTCAATGAGCAGCTGCTCATCCGTTCGCACACGCAGATCCTTCGGACACCGGATCGTGAGTTCCAGCCCGTTTCGCAAACGATGGGAATCATGGAGGCGCGCGATCTTCTGCAACACCATCAGCAGGTCCACCTGCGTGATTGCCGGTTCCATACCGTCCTCTTCCAGATGTGAGATCATCAACATTCTCTTGATCGTCAACGCCATGTTTGTGGAGGTTTCGTGTGAGATACTCACGAGTTTCATCTGCTCCTCGGGAAGATTTTCTCTCTTCAAACTCGAGAGCGCCCATCGGATTGCCGTGAGAGGCGTTCGTAACTGGTGAGACGCGATGGACATGAATTCAGATCGTGCTCTATCGATTTCCTTCTCTTTGGTAATATCCCGGAATACCTTCACGGCGCCGATCAACTCTTTGCCTATAAAAATAGGGGCAACCGTTATGGCTACGGGGAAAAAAGTGCCATCTTTTCGCTTGTAGTACATCGTCGCAGTCATCGTAACGCGCTCTTTGAGTGTTTTGGCGACTAAACGTTCCGATTCCGCAATGGCTGTGCCATTCATGTCGACCATCGGAATAACCTCGGACAGGTACTTTCCTTGCGCCTCATGTTCATTCCAACCAAGCATTCTCTGAAATGCTTTGTTCACAAGGAGAATGCGGCCCTTTTTATCCGTAGCAATCAAACCATCACCGATACTGGCAATGATCGCCTCGCTCTTCGCCCGGAGCTCGTCGCAGTCTTTGGTTCGTTCAAGAATTTTCTTCTCCAGCGTTTCATGCGACATTTTGAGCCTCCGCGCCGTCACCACCAGCTTACGCCGGACATCCTCCTTTTCCTTCGCAGTCACGGCAAGCTGCGCGGCCTTCATGCGAAGCTTTTTGGCAGTCACAACCAGTTTCCGTCTGACAGACTCTTTTTCCTTGGCAGTCACAGCAAGTTGTTTGGCTTTGAGGCTAAGCTTCTTTGCCGTTACCACCAGTTTACGCCTGACCTCTTCCTTCTCTTTGGCGAGAACTTTGAGATTGAAGGCGATGCCATCGTATGTGGAAATAGTTTTTTTGCTCATGGGAACGTAAGACAGTTTATCGATCGTGATCTCGATTAGCTTCTTTACTACTCACGCAGAAAATTTCAGGCAGGAATGACAAGGAGACGTATTTGTCGCCGTTCTCTTACCAAAGAAACTGCTCAACCTGCTCTCTTCGGGCATTTGTAGGGTATTGGCAGCACGGTTGCGTGTATCTGTTGGCTGGCCACGTCAGATTAATCTGACGGTGGCTGGGCGGAGAGGTCGTGCATTTTATCTTTGAGTCCCTGACAACGTTCTTGAGGGTCGGGTTTCAGGAAACAGAGGGCAGCACGGTCGGCATAAAAGCAAACAATCTGATCGGAGCCTCCGTTGCATTTTTAATCTTCATCGGAGCAATCAGTATTTTCGCACCGGTAGCCGGCACGTTTTTTGCATTGGCAACATTTTCAAC
>CAYGDT010000057.1:0-9717 GCA_964348745.1 uncultured Candidatus Peribacteria bacterium | reverse complement strand
CTCATGATTTCAGCGATGGATTTAATCGTCGGCATGCGCTGTTCCAGTTCGTACTGCGCAACAGCCTGCATAAGGATTCCCTCCAGCTCGCGAACGTTCTTCGTAGTGTGCTCCGCGATAAACTGCAAGACATTCAGATCGATGAAGAGTTCGTAATCTTTCGATTTTTCATGCAGAATCGCGAGTCTCGTTTCATAATCCGGTTCGGAAACATCGGCAATCATGCCGCGTTCAAAACGCGACACGAGGCGGTCTTCGAGCAGCAATTCATCGGGCGGGCGGTCGGATGAGATGATGATCTGCTTGCCGGCTTCGTAGAGCGTATTGAACGTGTGGAAAAATTCCTCCTGCGTACGCTCTTTGTTGGCGATAAACTGGATATCATCCACGATGAGAACATCGACCTGCCGGTACCGCTTGCGCAGGTTTTCCATCTTCTGTCCGCGGATTGCCTCGACGACCTGATTGGTGAAATCCTCCGATGTTGTGTAGACAACAATGGCTTTTGGATTTCTTTGGAGAATGGCGTTGCCGGTCCCCTGCAAAAGGTGCGTCTTTCCCAGTCCGACGCCCCCATACAGAAAGAGCGGATTGTATTTCCCACCGGGAGAGACGGAGACCGCGCTGCAAGCCGCATGAGCCAGACGATTGCCGGACCCGACGACGAAGTTATCCAAGCCGTAGCGTGGATTAAGAATCTTGCTGACCAACCCTTCGGCCATGCGCACCTCCTGTTTTCCGGGAAGCTTGCGCTTCTTGTTTTCAGGAAATTGATCGAGCAGATCCACCGATCGTTGCCGATTATCTTTGAGTACCCCATCAACGGTATACACGATCTGCGTGATACCGGCATCGATCTCTTTAAACAACTCAAGCGTAAGAGATTGGTAGCGCTCCAGATGCCAATTCATGACCGTCGGAAGCGGAATACCAATGAAGACCGTACCCCCATCGCGGCCAAGCAGCGCCGTATCACGAAACCAAGTGATAAACTCCGTGCGCTGCAGTTTCTTCTCGAGTTTTTGCAGTACCGCAGTCCACAGAGTTTTGAGCTCCGTCTGTGTAACGCCGCTATTAGAAGAGACGGATGATGTCATTAAACGTAATAAGAAGAATAAGAAGGATGAGGAACACAAATCCAATTGCATTGGTGGTCACTTCAAACGTCCGATTCACCGGACGGCGCACGATCCACTCGACAAGAACGAAGACCAAACGCCCGCCATCGAGCGCCGGAAACGGCAAGATATTCAGTGCTGCAAGACTGAGGCTAAGTAACGCCACAAGACGCAGATAATGCATGAATCCCTGCTGCACTGCGCCATGGGTCAGCTCCGCTATACCGATAATGCCTGCGATGCCCTCCGGAACGGTGCCGGTTTGTGCAAGCGATGAGAATAATTTTCCGATGCCAAGCACTGTTTGCTGCATCATGATTTTCGACTCGCGTACGGCCAGACCGAATGCAGTTGCAATATCGCGTCGCGGCGCATACAAATCGAGCGGGTATGGCACGATAACAATGCCCGAGCGCTCATCGGTAAGCTGCACGGCAAACTCCTGGACATCAGACAAAGGTATTCCATCAACAACGGGTGAAATTCCGTAAGTGACTGTCGTCTTTCCCTTTTGCAGATCGGTAATATCCGCAACATTCTGAATGATCGTACCATCGACCGTACGCACAAGGCTTTTTGCAGGAACGCCGGCCTTTGCCGCACCACCTCCGCTGATCACATTATCAATCATCACACTCATTACCAGATGAATTTCCCCGCTCTTGCCCGCAGTCTCCATGGCTTCGTACGAAATGTAAGTCGGAATCCAACGACCGTACGAAAACCCGATGGTAAAAATGACGACCGCAAGCAGCAGATTCATAAACACGCCGGCCAGCAGAATAATGATGCGTGCGTATACCGGCGCCGCACCGAAACTTCCTTTGGTTCGACGCGCTTGTTCCGTCTCTGCATTCTCTCCTTTCAGACGGACGAATCCTCCGAAGGGAATCCAGTTGAGTGTAAATTCGGTCCCCGCTTTCTTAAAGAGACGCTTTGCCTTTGGTGGCAGTCCGAAGCCAAATTCCTCCACAACGACGCCGAAGATCCTTGCTGCGGTGTAGTGTCCGAGTTCATGAATAAGAATGAGAATCGACAACAACACGAGAAATGCCAACGCAGAAATGAGGATGGTCATCATACAACCGGCACCGGGGTGGAAGGTGCAGGAACGGGATCGTACCCTGTGCGTGGATAACTGAAAAGTTTTCCACACCACTTCATGTTGCAAGTAAAAGAAAAAAATATTTCCGCGCAAGTTTGTACGCGCGAACACACATCACGACAGTGGCACACGATGCATGGCTCAATGATGACTACCCGCGAGCGATGACCCAGGCATCGACACGCTTTGCACCTGCAAGTTTCAGCACGCGTGCGCACGCATCGAGCGTCGCACCGGTCGTAGAAATATCATCAATAAGAATGACATGAAGGGTGACCTGCGACGGCCGTCGTACCGCAAACGCTCCGTGCATCGCAGACATCCGCTGTGCGCGAGTGCGCCACGCCTGATGCCCGGTATCGCGCGTGCGGCGGAGCAGGTGCCGAACGGGAAGACGGAATGCCTGCGATGCGAAGAGCGCGAGCAGGTTTGCCTGATTAAATCCGCGGTCAAAGAGACGTACCCAGTGCAACGGAACCGGAACAAGTACCGCATGCTGAATGGTTCCGCGTGCGCCTGCTTCTATGATGAACTCTCCAAGGCGTTTGCCGAGTTCCGGCACGCGTTTGTACTTGAACGTATATATCGCGCGCTGGAGAAGCAGCGAGTCGCGGTAATCGCACGCCGACGTGAGAGAATCGAGTGCGGAAAGTCCGCGTGCTTGCAGCGAGGGTGAATGTTCGGTGCGTACACGGAGCGGAATATCCTTCCATTCATCACTCGTCATCCATGCGCCGCTGCTACCGCGCAGGGAGGAGCGTGGGAAGAAGAGATCGAGGAACTCCGCAAGCATGACACAATGCTAAAATAAGAATCTGATGCGTGATAGAGAGCAGGAAAGTTAAAAATTTTCAGAGTAGGAATATTGCGCTGTATCATAAGCTAAGACAGGTTCTATGACCTGATGGAACTTCAAAGGGTTCCTTCCTTGCCTCATAGCAGCGAATATTGATAGGCTTTGCACGTTCCGGGCAATTAGCTCAGTTGGTTAGAGCGCCACATTGACATTGTGGAGGTCACAAGTTCGAATCTTGTATTGCCCACCACACTTCGCTCGCTGCGGCGAGCTTCGCGTAGAACACCGCGTAGCCGCAGGCGAAGTGATGTGGCACGCCAATAACAGAGTGAGACCTAAGAATAAAACACACAGCACAATTGGATTGTGTGCTACACTATAAGTATGTCCTACAAGTTCCCCGTCATCATCACGCAGGATAAAAGCGGAATGTATGTGGCGCACGTGCCATCTCTCAAGGGCTGTCACACACAGGCAAAATCTCTCGCTTCTCTTCATAAAAGACTACCGGAAGCCATTGAACTCTGCATGGAAGTAGAACGCTCTAAGAAGCAGCCAATACCCCAAACAAAGTTTATTGCCTTAGAACACATTGAAGTTAATCTCTAATGCATGACAAAATTACCAGTCGTCTCAGGAAAGAAATTGATACGCGCTCTACTGAAAGATGGATATGTTGCACAAAGACAAAAAGGTAGTCACATTTTTATAGAGAACACCGACGGGAAATACGGCACAGTTATCCCTCTTCATGGCAATGAGGATCTGGGTCCGGGGCTTCTTAAAAGTATTCTGAATGATCTGAACTTGAATGTGGATGACCTAACAAAGATGCTGCGAAAGTAGTGCTAATTTCGTTCAATACAGCCCACCATTCGACTCGTGCCTTCGGCACTCGCTCATGGTTCTCGCCCCTACGGGGCTCGAGCCACGACTTCGTGAGGCGAATGACTTTGAGCGAAGTCCGGAGCCCCCATCACTTATCTTTTGTTTAATGTAAGACAAAAACATATATTATATTAATAGGAAATATTATACATATAACGCAAGTCCTCTGCGGTGTAAAAAACGCCGTTTTTACGCTATAATTAGAGGATTACACACAAATACAAATGATCACACATCCCCTTCCAAAAGAAGACCCGATACTCGAGTGGCGCGCGCCACAACATCTGCACCACAAACGGACCAGATTTTGGTACGTCATCGCGGCAGCATTCATCGCCATCTGCATCGGATACAGCATCTTTACAAGCGCATGGACGTTCACTTTTTTGATCGTCGTCGTGACGTGCGCATACTGGAAGGTGCATAACCAGGAGCCGCTCATCAGGAGGATGCGTGTCTGGAAGCGCGGATACGCAATCGATGATACGTACACGGATTGGGGAGAGTGCACGGGATACTGGATCCTGCGGATGGATGAGTACTGCGTTCTCCACATTGAAAAAAGCAACGGCGTCGTGACACATATTCAAACAGGAGAGGTGGATCCGTACCTGCTTCATGACGTGCTTTCGCCGATCATCGCCAATATACCGGACCGTCACGAAAGACCACTTGACACTATTATTCGTATCTGTAAACTCTAAGATGCTGGCATACAACCAGCACTGGCACTTTGCCAAGCAGCACTTCCGCCCGTGGGGCGAGAGCCGTTTTGCACGATTTGCCAAGACAGGAAACAACGACGATGCAATCAATCCTGACGGCCAGCTCGAGGGTCCCGAGGGTATGGAACAAACGGAATTGCTGGCATCGCTCGAGCAATCAAACAGTGCTATTTCCAAACTGACAGGGCGGTTTCGCGGAAGGATAGAAACTGCACGCCCGCTCGTTGCACGCTCGATCGTGGATGCGCCATTTGCATTCGAGCAGGCTTTGCAAGAATTGGAGAATCAGGAGAAAGGCGGCACGAAGCATTCAGAGGCTCTTCAAAAACTCATGCGTGATGCGCGGCAATACCTTCTGGATGCGGACAACGGAAAAGATATTGCACTGCAAAAAGCAACGTTGACCGAGGAGATTGCTCAGCATCTGCAAGACCCGACTCTCGCTGTCGCTGTATCCAAAGCGCTGGATGAACGCGCGGAGACGTACGATGCGGCGATCAAAGAAATAGGCGATACGCCCCTGTCGCGCATCATCACGCTGGAGAAAGCTCTCTATTTGGATGCAAAGCAGGAACGCATCGATCCAAACACGTTATCAGAAGCGACAGTCGCACGATTGCTGCAGGAACTGCAGATTGATCCGAGCACCGAGATCGCCGCCAAAATAGTGGGATACGACGAGCGCTCGCAATCCGACCGAGAGAGTCAGCGATCACTGGATGCTCTTCAAAGAAATCTGGATGAAGTCAGAAAACCCGATGGGAACTTTGATGCATCAGGAAGCCCAACAAAGGAATTTAAGGTACGCCTTATTGAGAAAAAAATCAGAGCGGCAAAGACGCTTGCGATCATCGAGCAAAAAGATTTCGGGACGAAAACGACGATTGATAACGCACACGAGGTGAAAGAAAAGTTGGTGCAGCAAGTCGTCGAAGCGCGCAGGCATCTGGAAAGCACGGTGCAACTGCGTGCGCTGGAACTCATGCAGCGCTGGCGTGAGTACAGGGTCAGGTTGGTGGCACGCGCGGGCGGCGAGGATACTGCCACCATCGCGCAGTACCTAGGAGAGAGTCCCATGGCGCTGGATCACAGATTCATGGAGATCCAATCGACACTGGTACGCGCAGCGCGCAGAGGGGAAACAATCGATGGGAAAGAAGATGCCGGAAACCTCAAGCGCATACAGGATGCAGGCTTCACGCAAGACGCAGCAACAACACTCGAAAAACTCGACGATTTGGAATGGATGATTTCACAAGATGAACAAAAGATGCGCGAGGGCATCGGTGCAATGGACAGCGTAGAACAGAAAAACGCAACCGAATGGATGAAGCAAAACATTGCTCGGTTGGAAAGCGTCAATGAACAGCTGCATGCGGATCCGCGCAAAGCTCAGATGCTCGGGAGATTGATGAGCAAAGGGAGCGAAGTTAATCCGGATATTGTGATGGATTGGATGGAGAAAATCGATATGCATGTCGAGCGGGGAAAAAGGATTGCCGCAGGGAATGCAAACTCCGAAGACCTCGACCACCTACGTGAACACCTCGCGCCGTTCCAGAGAAACACATTGGATGTACTGCTGCTTTCGATGACGAGCAGCACAGTGCTTAGACAGAGTCTGCGCGACAGGCATCTGATCGAAGCAGATACCACAAAGAATTCCGAGGAAATGCGCGAGCAAGCGCTGCAGTCGCTCAAAGCCATTGAGGAACGCCTCTTTGAAAACGGTTGTGGAAGCGCTGTGAAACACCCCGCGCTGAAGCACGATGTTTGCAACGTTCTCCTTGTCAGAGAAAAACTCGGCGAACTGTTCCAGGGAACACATCAGCAATTACACGTACTGACACGAATGAAAGGCAACGCAAGCGATGCAATGCTGCGCCAATGCAGGCTCACGATTGCAAAGCTAAAAAAAGCTGCAGATGAACTCGATCGTCTGGAAAATGAAGGCGCTCGCTCGCGCGTGCGCAGTATCCCGGCAAACAGAATAAAAGAGTACAAAGCCGCCGCCGGAACCGAGTCGTCCCTTGCGTGTTACAACCGCAGAGACGGCGTGATCTACGTCAACGAGTACATGATAACGAAGGCTGCGGCGTACGGCCGCCAGTCGGTAGCGTCACTGCGCAACGAAGCAATTTCTCACGAGAAAGGCCACGCCATCGTCGACATTCTCATGAAACGCATCGGGGTGCTGCCGGCAATTCTCGTAGGGCTCGACAAAGGCTTACAACAGACGATCAAGGGGGATGCAGGCAAGAAGACGTACGCCGAACTCCTCCGGAGCCGTGCAACCGCATGGGGCGTGGAACAAAACCGCCAAGCGATTTTCGATCATGAATTAAAACGCATTGCCAGTCAGGGCATGCCAAAAGACCCGGATCAGCAGCGCAGCCTCGCCGTGCGCGAAACCGAGGATCAGCTCGACGAGCTATTGAAAGACGAACTCGTCAATAAGTATGCATCGTGGGTGCATAGCGGTAAACCGCTGGTAGCTACTAGTCTCTTTGCGACGCAAGACATCACACTCTTTACACTCCTCGATAGCAAAAAAATCCCACCGCTCCAAGGTGTCGCATTCACCAAGGAAAGTCTGGAGGAAATGCCCGATCCGGAACTTGTATCGAGCATGACCATGGCCGACGGCAGACGCAATCCTTTTGATGACGAGGAACAAACCGGGAATCAGGGGGAAGCAAACAGCCTTTCGGCACCGCTGATCGGACAGAAGATTACGGAGATGCAAAATAAATTTCTTCTCCTCAAGGAATTTGTAAAAAACCACTCAGGCGTCGACGGAGTCGGCGAGTTTGAAGCATGGGTGGATCAGTGGAATGTTCACTTTGAAAAGAACGTCAAAGGACCGTTTTACGCCACATCAAAGGTTGAGAGTGAACGCGTACCCGAATCGCAGATTTATGCCCAGCTGCAGGACATGTCATCCAGGTTCGTTGAGCCTGCGCAGAAGCAGATGGACAAAGTCATAGCAAATGAAATGGAGGCATCGCAGCATGCAAGCGCCGATGCGGGCATCATGGGAATTATTCAATCCATTGAAATGATTTCGATTATGAACGTGGTGCACACCATGCAGCAAATGGGGGAAGACCTTACGCGTATGTGGAAAAGACGCAGCGAGCGCGTCGAGAGCTTGATTGGTTCCAATCTGACCGGCTGGATTCCCGATAACAATATCTGGGGGCTCAAATATGCAGGCCAGCTGAAACACGAATTCGGTCGACGCTCCAACAACTCGGAACTCGAAGAGGTCAAACAATGGAAAGAAGCCTACGCCAACGTCGATAGCCCCGCTCTGATGGAAATGGTCACAAAAACTCGTAACAAAGACGAAGTGCGCGGAATTGTTGAACTGCTGATCGAACGCGGACGTTTAGACATGAACGACGAGGGGCTTTGGGACACGCTGATCAATATCAGCGGAATGCCCATGCCAAAATCGGCTTGTAAAAATAACAGCGTTCTGCGCGATAAGTGGCTGCAGCGAATGGTCACGGTCATCTGGGATGACAAGGAAAAGTTCTATGAATGGCGCCAAGCAAATGACAGCGGTATCGACAGCGGCAAGAAGAAGTTCACGCAGGTCGCCGACCAGTTAAGCAACTTAAGTGGTGGAATGGAAGGCGCTCTGGAGAGACAGCTGAGAATGTGGGTGCTTGCCAAAAAGAGCGGCGAATCCGTACCCGATGAAGTGAATCCTCATCTGTATGAAGAGATACTCCACTACGCAATGCGCAATGGAAAAATGACCATGGAAGGAAAATTCTTCTATCTCGTGCAAGCGGCACGCTATGGACTCCTGAGTATCGACCGTCTGCAAGCGCTCGCCGGACAGAACGGCGGCGTGCTGAATCTGTTTCCCTTCATCGATTACTTTTATAAAAAAAACAACACGCATCCGGAAATCGATGCAATCGGAAAACGTCTGGAGGAAGGGACAGCGGATGACGAACGGTTTAAACCGGGACCGAATACGACGCTCTGGCTGCATCTGGAAGTACTGCGTAACGAAAGCGCCCGTCAGCGTATCTCCAAGGCGACATCCGGTTCGCGCGCAGAAGGAATCGACCATGAAGATATTCCGACCATCATGGCACAGGCTGATTATGTAACGATCAATCGTCTCACTGATATTATTAGTGGATCACGTGAAAAACTTAGTCCTGAAGCCGTGCGTAACTCCTACACGGGGTTCGGTACGAAATTTAAAATCCTGGCGCGCCTCGCCGAACTCGACCGCGAAGGCAAAGCGCGTTTTACCGAAGCAGATGCGCTGGAAGCCGCAAAATCCATCGCTGCCTATGTGCACATGGACAATATCTTTACGCGAAACGGCAACAACGAACCTCGCCGCAGTACTATCGACTGGGCGGAACTCGAGCAGGGAGCGCCGTCCATTCCATCGGGTCTGACTGTTGCCAGCTATCGCACAGCCAACAATAACTTTACCAAAGCGCTCGTTTCCAAATTGAATGACCAGTTTGACTGGGGAGAAATGAATACATCACTCGATGACTACATTCGCGATCCGGGAAGCAGAAATAACCGCGCAGATGCCGATCAGAAAAAAAACTTCCAAGCGACGATCTCATTTAACAGGCAGATCATTACACTGCTGAAAGATAAAGGAAATAGAGAAATCTTGAAGGATCTACTGATCAAGTATGCAGGGGAATTTAGGGAGGAGAACTACGGCGATAAAATATCGAAGGATAAACTTGGCAGCTATCTGGATACGCGCAGGAAACACGGTACGTCTGCACTGCTCACAGCCGCCTGATCCTTGCGAGAACGCCGAGGATAAAGCATGATGCAGGTATGCATATCCGCATAGTGAGAATCGACAAGACGCTTGCGCTCCCACGGTACGAATCGAACGGAGCGGTGGGGTTTGATCTGATTACCCGTGAAACAACCGTCATCGAAGCAGGCGCTATCGCCCTCGTTCCGGGGAACGTGATCGTTGCCGTACCGAGTGGGTATGCCCTGCTCATCATTCCGCGTTCGTCGCTGCCGCGCAAAAAGGCGCTAGTGTGCCCCCACAGCATCGGGGTCATCGACCAAGAC
>CAYGDT010000056.1:0-9843 GCA_964348745.1 uncultured Candidatus Peribacteria bacterium | reverse complement strand
GGGTCTGACGCGCGTCGAAGAACTCTTCGAAGCCAGAAGTCCCCGCACGCCTGCAATCCTCAGCGACATAGCCGGTACGGTGAAAGTATCGCGCTCCGGCTCCCGAACGATGGTGCATATCCTTGAAGAGGTGAAGGGCGAGGATGTCTATATGATTCCGACGGGCTATCAAGTGATGGTGAACAAGGGCGACGTCGTCAAGGAGCGCGCTGTCATCGCAAAATCTTCGACCGATAAGACGACGATCAAAGCAAAGATCGCCGGAAAAATCAGCTCAGTGGACGATAACGCAGTCAAGGTGAAGCACGCGGAGATCCAGGAACGCAGTTACGAATTCGGTCCCCGCGAGTCGTTGCTGGTGAAAAACGGTTCCCCGATCACTGTCGGTCAGCCGATCAACCTCGGACACTACGACCTGCAGGATCTGCTCCATAAGCAGGGAACGTACGCCGTGGAAAATTACATCGTGCAGGAAGTGCAGAGTATCTACGCTTCGCAGGGGCAGACGATCAACGACAAACACCTCGAGATCATCGTACGAAAGATGTTCTCGAAAGTTCGCATCGTTGACGCGGGAGACACAACGTTCCTCTCCGGTGAGACCGTCGACCTCGGTGACGTCGAATACGAAAACGATATGCTCGGCAAGGAGGGCAAGAAGCGCGCAACGTACGAGCAGCTGTTGCTCGGTATCACCCGCGCCGCACTCGCGACGGATTCCTGGCTCGCAGGAGCATCCTTCCAAGAGACGATCCGCGTTCTGGTGGAAGCAGCAACGACCCGCAAGGTCGATACCCTGCAGGGACTCAAGGAAAACGTGATTATCGGCCGTCTGATTCCGACTGGCGAAGTCTACCGCGACCGATTCGGTCAGGGTGGCGATCGCCCGGGTGACACAGACCCTGCGCTTCGCCGCAGAGGTGAAGAGCGCAAGACCGAGGCGGCGTAATTGTAGCCGCGCACCGCTGGTGCGTGGCAGAGGCAAAGAGCGCAAGGCGAAAGCAGCAAACGTAGCCACGCACCACTGGTGCGTGGCCTGCCCGCAGGGCAGAAAGCAGTAGAATCTGATCCTATCACGATAAATAAGCCAAAAATATTGAATACATAATTTGTTCAATTGGAAAGCAATAAAAAAACCCCCGAAGCATTTGCGGAGGGGGTTCGATCCTCTTTTAGAAGGAATCGCGAACTTGTCTAACGTAATTGTATCCTATCAAGTGTTTGTACGCAAGATAAATGGGTGTACAATTGTACAGCTGTTTGGGGCGCGGCCAGGAGGCATCGCGAACTTGTCAATTCTGCGGTTGGGGTTCGATTCCCCCGCGCTCCACCAGTAAAACCGCTGGAGCAGAAGTCTAACATCTGGTATAATAATCCGATATGCCAAAACAAACAGCATCACACAGATCGACGTTTGAAGATCTCTATAACACGCTGATGGAGGGTATTGAGTCGGAACTCTGTACCTATAATCTCGGTGAGATCGATGCGATCTACAAAGGCGAATCCAAAGTCGAACGCACGGAGCGGTACGGGCACTACAAGCGGTGTTTGGATCTCTTCTGGAGCGCGCTTCGGGAATTGATCGATCTGACGAAGGCTGATCTGAAGGAATTTGAGTCGGAGTTTTTTGCGTTGCTTAAGCAGAAAATTGAGAAGGACGAGTCGAGCGGTCTCTCTGCAATCGAAGAATCGATTTCTAAAATCTAATGCGATATTTTTCTTTATTTCACAGGCATACGCATTCCCTGAAAGAGCGTCGCTTGCTAGCGCTTGCTGCTGCTGAAACGCCAGATGAATCCGGTAGTGGTGTTGGTCGACCTGATCTGCCTGATGACATAAAACGCATGCGCGATGAGCTTGCAGCAATTATGCAGGGTACAGATTCAGCAGGAGAAATTTGTGAAGAGTTGCAAAATTGCCTCGTTGATGATGGAAAATTGCTGACAGAGGATCTTGAGAAACTTGGTTACGCTATTGTAATGAAATTTTCAGGAGAAATTTCTGAAGAAATGAGAGGGCGTTTACAAGAAGTCATCCCGCAAACTGAAGAAGAAATGTTAGAATTACTTGTGCATAAGGCGGAGGTGCTTACTTTCCCAACTTATCTCAAGATCTCTCAAGAGGGGGTACGAAATGCTGGTATAGAAGGAGACCCATTTGTTCAGGATCTTGGGAACAATCCGAAACCACCTAAAGGTTGCTTGCGCAGGTCGCGCTTTGTTAATAAGGTGAAGTATTGGATTTCTCGGAAGTCGGAAACTGATCCCTGGGTACTCGATGGCCCTCCAATGGGCGGCGAGGAATATCGCCAGTATAACCGCGAAGTGACGCGTGCAAGTGTGGCAAGCATGAGTGATGAGTCGGGAGACGGAGTATCGGGCGACCATGGGAAATTGTATGCGATGCGTGTCCTAAAGATGAACGACATGCAGGGGCGTGGCCTCGACCCTAACTACATTGCTAACAAACGAACGCGCGGTCGCATGGGGATCGATGATCATTATCTAAGCCAACAGGATTACAACGTGGAAATGCATTTGCTTGGTAAAAGAGATAAAATAATTTCTAGGGATTATGGGTCGACGTATCTTGATGTTACAGAAGCAGGAATAGAGAGGGGTATTGCTAGGGACACGGCGCGGTATGTGATGTATGGCGATGATGATTCCACTCCAATGCGCTCTGGTCGAGGTAGGAGAGGATATGACATTTCAAGGGACCATCCTTACGTCCTTGGAGATAATGCCGAGTACAGTGCCGGCACGAAAGGATACATGGAGGCTATGGGAGACCAGTATTTGAATTCTGTCAAAATAGCGCACGAGCGCGGAGCATCAATCGACAGAGATACTCTTCTCCATGCATATGACCAATTAACTACAAATCCGCTCTACAAAACGGAAGACCCCTATGATCTGCAAGGCAAATCCAATCAATTACTTGCACGTCGCATGAGTGAGGCTCTTTCGAAGGAAAAGTATAAGGAATACGCACATCTACTTTCGCAGTTTGATCAGGTAAACAGAAGCATCGCAATGCGACAGTATTTTGCACCTACTATCTCTCCCGATGCTGAGCCGGCAGATGCGCCCTACGTTGCACTCCATTTGGTTAACAGAAATGGTACGCGGTTCGGCATGAATTACACAGTAATGATTCGAGATGAAATAGACGGTTCTTCCATTGCGTTCAATCCAATGAAACTTGATTACGGCTTATTGCTGGACGATAGCCAATGGCTCAAAGATCGCGGCATCGTGCTCTCTATACAACGTCAACAAGAACCGGCATTCAATGCGACAGTGCGTCACCCTGTACGCGATCTCAAGATATTTGCCAAGAATGCAGGCTCCTCTTTCTACATAGAAGATAACATGAGTAACGTCTGGCATTTGGATGGTGCCGCAACAGGATCGGTACCCCAAACGCCGCTTGTCCGAGATACAACTTCTTCAGACTCTTCAACAAGAGGAAAGCTGCCATTTGATAGAACGAAACGTTCTGCCAGTGATGGTTATGCATCTCCCTCTGCATCGGATATCATCCCGCACTCTTCTATTGAACGCTCTGGAAGCACAAGAGATCCAATAGTTGATCCAAGGGTGCCGACAATTCCTGAGACAGCAGAAATAAATTCAAAATCACTACAAGAACTGGCAGACGAAATTACTAATAAAGCGCCAGAAGGGTTTTTGTATTCAGTAGCAACATCTGATCCATATTCTGATGGAGAGCCTTACCTACGCATTTCTGTATCGCGTAGAGGTGATCTAACAGAAGTTGTGAGAATACATATCCTTGATAAGGTAGTACAAGTTCTTGATTTGACAAACATGTTTAAGAGCGAAAAAGATGCTTCATATGATCGTGATGCTGATGCAGATAAAACTATTCCAGATCAAATTGCGCAACATATACTTAAAACGTGCAAGGAAGTAAAACCAGTCGATGAAACACCAACAAAACCAGCAGACGCAATACCTGCTGAATATGATCTTTTTGCAGAGAGACCAAAAGTTGAAGAACCTGCAAAGACGAAAGATGAATCATCGGTAACACCGGAAGCAGAAGCGAAAGAAAAATTGGAATCAAGACAAAAACTTGCAGAGGCTATTTCAAACACAGTTTCCGGTGCATTGTTCCAATGTGACGCTCCAACACCAAGTGTCGTTTTTAATAATACTATCGATATTAATGTAAGACGAAAAAGCGATAATGAGCTCGTTGCGATGGTGGATGTAAGAGATACAATCGTTCGCATATTAGATGCATCCAATCTACTTTCAGATCCATTAATAACATATAACCGTGACGAAACTGCAGATAAAAAAATAGCGATAGATGCCGCATTGTTCATCTATGATAAATATGTTGAAAAAGAGCCCGAAGCACCAAAAGTGTCTGAAGAAATACTGTCTCAAAGAGGGCTGGTCGCAGAGATCACAAAACTTGGAAAAGAAAAATTTGAGTTTGGTACAGTCCTAGAAACACCCGATGTGCTCATTGGTGAGTATTCTATTATTCCTGTGTTTCTAGCAGGTGGAGATAAAGTTGCAGAGATAGCGATCACCCCAACGAATGTGAAGATAACAAATATTAAGGACGAGTTTGATGTTCAAGAATTCAGTAGGAGACCGGATGAAGTGAATCCGCAAACAGTTGTGGACTTTTTAGTCGATAAATACGCTAAAGAACCGGAAAAGCCGACAGAAAAAGAAGCTCCTGCCGAAGAAAAGGTAACCGTACCGGAAGCATCCGAGGCGAGTGCATCTCTGAAAAAATTCGCACAAGAAATTCAGAACCTCAAGCAAGATGCATTTACGTACGAGGGGGAGGAGACGGTGATTCCTGAGGACGGTAGAGAAGCCAGTTTGTCTATCAATGTAATCCCGAAAGGAGATTCGAAACGAGTTGCTCATATAATAATTCAGAAAAGTACTGTAGAGGTTTTAAACGATGTTGAATGGTCAGACCCCTCACTTACTTTCGATCGCATTTCAGACGATCAATCCGATGCTCAGAAGATCCTCGCGTTCCTCATAGACACATTCGCACCAGAAGCCAAAATGCCGGCAGAAGAAGCTGTAATCGCCCCAAAGCCGGAGGAAACGGATGCAAAACCTGCAGATGAATCACCTGAAAAACCAGCAGAAGAACCGGTAAAACCAGAAGTTATAGACACGCTCGCACCACTGCGTAAACTTGCAGAAGATATCGCTACACAGCTTCCGGCAGGGTTTTCCTACAGGGAAGTAAAAGTGAACCCGTCGTTTGATGGCGATCCAAATGATGCAAGTGGATATTTGTTTGTTCCTATTATCAGGGAGAGTGATAATGCATTTGTCGCGCAACTTATTGTAAAAAAAGATGTCGTATCTGTCCTCAATGAGTTAGATGAATTGCATGGAAAATATACTCTCGATCGAAAGGAGGTTTCTGATGCAGCGATCCCCGGAGAAGTAGCACACTTCTTGGTCGATACTCTGACAAAAAGAGCTGAGAAAGCAGAGGTAAAACCTACGGATACTGCGGAAGGAGCAAAGACGGATAAGCCGAAGGATACGGAAGTGCTTACGAAGATGCATGCGCTTGCCGACAGTATCGTCATACTTGCCACAGATAAATTTAATTACGGTCTTGTGGATGAAAAGATTGATGCACTTTTGGGTGATTCCTTATCCGTATCAGTGATGAACAAGAAAGATGGAAACCAAGTTGCGATAATATATCTTTCGAAGGAACGAGTAGAAATTTATGACAGTGCAGTACTATTCCCTGAGCCTAAGATATTTGAACGCGGTACAGATGATGAAAGTTTGTCGAACGAGATATCGAAATACTTGGTAGCCACATTCCCAAAGGCACCTGAAGGATCCGAGGCGGAAAAGCCAGAAGTGGCTACACCGTCGATAGAGGGAACGCCTGCAGGAGAAGAAAAGCCTGCTGCAGAAACGGTACCCGTAAAACCGCAAGAACCTAGTACAGAGGAAAAAAATGAAGAGAAATCGACAATTGTCGAAGATAAAACAGAAGAAGTTCCTCTTGATGAGAAGCCAATGGAGGATCTTGATAGCGTATTGCTGCAATCACTGAAGATGCAGGTAGATGTGGCAGTGCAACTCAGTGTTGAATATCAGAATGCTTCTGAACGATCTGAACTCATGGAAAGAGTAAATGCTTTCGATGCACTACGAGAAAATTTGCAAGAAATAAATAGAATGCTCAAGGCGGATGCTACTCGAGATGCGATGCAATCTTTCCTCACCGAAGAAGTCATCACTCAAATTGAAACTGCACCTTTCATTTTTGAGCGAGACAAGTTGAAGTTTAGAGAAAAGACTTTTGAAGATTATCGAATAACCAAAGAGCAGGATGCTCCAAAAACAGAGGAAGCAGTGGATTCGCTAGCAAAAAAAGCTTCTGAAATTATGGCAAAACAGAAGGAACGTTTCGGGACATCATTAAAAATAGCAGATGTTGATACTCCAGTTGTACGAACACACTTGGAACATCTGGCAAAAGTTCCGGATGGCATTGTAAGGCAGTTAGCTTTGCGTGGTGTGACGGTACAAATCAGTAATAGAGATGTTCCAGGTATTAGTAATAATCCAAAATGGCTTAATGCTCCAAGAGGGTGGGACAGGAAAAATTGGAAGGGGATACCTGGTGCGTATGATTCAGTGAACAGTATCGTGTATGCAGGCGGAGGGATTCCTACTGCTTGTGAGAGTCTCATTCTTCATGAATACGGACATGCAATTGGAGAATACTTACTTCAAGATTCTGCACAGTCAGTTATTGAAGCTCATAATAGATTATATAATCGACTCTATGAATACTATAAACAAGGAGGCCGGGGTGGTTTAGCCGGACGACAAGAATTTTTTGCAGAATCATTCTCAGATTACTTGATGTTTCCAAAAGAAGCATTTGTAAAAGAGTATGACGAAGAGTGGTACAATTACATGGCAACATTCATCCAGCGAAATTCATGATGCGCATACGTAAATCAGACGACGGCACACTCCTTGTCCCAACACGCGTCGAAGCGGATGGCGTCATAGGTGATGCAGTGCGCGAAGTAACTCCAGGCGATCAAGACTATGCAAAATATCTGAAGGAGTATGAGCGGGAGCAAGCATTGATAAAGCAAAGAGAGTCCAAATAACACGAAAACTCCTTTACTTTCCTCGTAACGATCCATTAAGATCGTTTTTGCCTGATCCAGGGTGTCGATCAATGACGCCATCGGGCGCTTCTCCCGTAATCCATTTATGCCAACCGTTAATCAATTGATTCGAAAAGGCCGCAAGGCAAAACGCGCAAAGAGCAAATCTCCTGCGCTTCAGTACAGCTGGAACGCGCTCAAACTTAAAAACGTTCCCATGCGCAAAGGCGCTCCGTTCAAGCGCGGTGTCTGTATTAAGGTCACGACCATGACACCAAAGAAACCAAACTCCGCTCTGCGTAAAATCGCCCGCGTGCGCCTGACAAACGGACACGAAGTGAAGGCATACATCATGGGAGAAGGCCACAACCTGCAGGAACACTCCGTGGTACTTGTGCGCGGCGGTCGCGTAAAGGACCTTCCAGGAGTGCGTTACCACATCGTCCGTGGAATTCTGGACACCGAAGGCGTGCAAAACCGCCGGCAGGGTCGCTCTCGCTACGGTGCCAAGAGGCCGAAAAAAGCGAAATAATCGAAACTCCCCGCGTATCAATCTTCACAATAATTTGATCTTCAATCTTCAATCGTTCATCTTCAATCTCTGAGCTATGGCTACCAAAGTAAAACAGTACATCCCCGAAGGCTCCGATCTCCTGATCGAGAAGTTCATCAACTGCGTCATGAAGCAGGGTAAGAAAAGCATCGCGCGCAGAATTTTCTGGGATGCCATGGATGTCATCAAAACCCGAACGAAAGACGCGCCGCTCGAGATCTTTAACAAGGCCGTGCTCAATGTGACTCCGCTCGTGGAAGTCCGCCCAAAACGCGTCGGCGGTTCGGTGTACCAGGTTCCAGTGGAAGTGAACCCAAAACGCCAGCAGGCACTCGCGATTCGCTGGCTTATTACTGCCGCTCGCGACCGCAAGGGTATTCCGATGGCGCAGCGTCTTGCCATGGAGCTGCTCGATGCGTCTACGGATCAAGGTAATGCATTCAAAAAGAAGCAGGAAGTGATCAAGATGGCGCAAGCGAACAAGGCGTTTGCGCACTTGGCTCGGTAAGTTCTATATCTGTGAGCATGTTCTATTCTCATCAGATAGTGGAATTATTATAGTACGATACTAATAATATACTGTACAGTACTTCCCAATGAGCAAAATTACCTCCATAGCCCTAAATAGCGATCTGACCGCCTATGCGTATGGTAATAGCAATGGCACTGTCGGCGCTGTTAATGTGTTGGAGGATGGTCAAAAGACTACTCTTTTCCCGGATGCCGAACTGCATACGCAGTCAGTGCAACGGGTTTGTTTTTCACCTGATGATCGTTTCATTGGTTCTGCAGGGAGAGATGGTATTTTTTGCGTATTGAATCTGCATCAGAATATAGTTTGGCGATTTAGTTCTCATCAAGCTCCGGTCAATGACATTGCACTATCAGGGGTCAACACGGCAATTACCGGCTCAAATGACTTTACTGCGCGTATCTGGGATATCCTTCATGGAAAACAATCGCATGTTTTAGAGTGCCCTGATGCAGTGAACCGTGTAAGTATGAGCCCTGCTGGTACTACAGCAGGAGTAGCCTTCGGGTCAAAGTTGATACTGATGGACGCAAGTGACGGTAGGAGCCTCCATGAAATTTCCGTGAAAAATCCCCTTACGCAGATTCTGCATTCTCTCGACGGAAAGAAACTTGCAGGTGGAACGGATAAGGGAGAAGTTTTGGTTTGGGATGTAAGTAACGCACATGATGTCGGGCGTATTAAGCGCATGCACGGTTTCAAGCATAATTCCTCTATTACAGCGCTCAACTTTAGTAGGGACGAAGAATTTCTTGCAGCAGGTGATCGTAATGGCACGGTCATGAGCTACAACTTCGCAGACGGTTCGTTGAGAGAAATTCGTTTGCACGGTGCAAATCCATCTAAAGTTTTAGCTTTAGGATTCAATGCTGTAGATAACGGTAGAATATACTTTGAACATAGTTGACTAATTATTAATAATATTATATAATATACATATAAACCTATGTCCGAAACACGTTCCATGGGCGACGCGTTCAACCGAGCCATTGATGCACCCGGTAATTTAGTAGCATCGATTGGAGCAAGTATTCCGGATCTCTTTCTCGGAAAAAATCCGATTGATGGCATACGTGCGCAGACACGACAATCTTTTGTTGATCTTGCTGGTCTGCCATGGCGTTTGTTTTGGCACGGGAGCAAAGCAGCGATTGTCGGTGGTGCTAAATTGGCATTGAATGGCATTGCTCATCTTCCGATCATTCCGATATCGAGAATGGAGAATACGCAGACGTTCGCCGATACCCGAAGGAGCCTTGGTACACTGCAGAATCAGATGAAGTTGTCCGGAGGGCAGTCTCCCAAGGATAGTGGAAGTCTCGCAGCATGAAAGTGAAAAAAGAGTGCTCAAACGTTGCAACGGGGCTTGTTTTTGCCTATAGTCCATCGGAATTTCGGGCAGTTTTCTGTCCCTCAACCTTCTCCTAACCCATATCATGGACTTAAAACAGCTTCGCAACATCGGAATCATCGCCCATATCGACGCCGGAAAGACGACGACGACGGAGCGTATTCTTTTTTACACCGGTAAAAACTACAAGATCGGTGAGGTGCACGAGGGGGAGGCGACTATGGACTGGATGGAGC
>CAYGDT010000055.1:0-10021 GCA_964348745.1 uncultured Candidatus Peribacteria bacterium | reverse complement strand
GGAAACAATGGATCCCTGGATTCCCCGGCTTCCCTGGATTCTTTTGTCTCCTATGTTTCCTTTGTATCTTCTACATCCTCTGTTTCCTCTGCATCCCTATTCCCAAATACTCCAATCCCTAATATTCTAATTCCATGTATCTCTCTCAACTCTTTACGAAAACATCGAAGGAGAAACAATCGGATGCAAGTTCAGTAAATGCAGATCTTCTGACGCGTGCAGGGTTCATTCATAAGACCATGGCAGGCGTATATACGTTTCTTCCGCTTGGTTGGCGCGTGCTTCGCAAGATCGAAGATATCGTACGGCAGGAGATGGATACCATCGGCACGGAGCTTTTTATGCCTTCCATTGCTCCGCAGGAGAACTGGGAAACAACGGGGCGGCTGGAGACGGTCAGCGTTCTTTTCCAAGTGACGGGTGCCAACGCGCTCTCGCGCAAGAGCAACGATGCGACGTATATCCTCAATTCCACGCACGAGGAAATCGTGACGCCGATTGTGCAGCAGTTTAACGGGAGCTATCAGGATTTTCCCTGTGCGACGTATCAGATCCAAACCAAGTTCCGCAACGAGGCGCGGCCGAAGTCGGGCATTCTTCGCGGTCGGGAGTTCCGTATGAAAGATCTCTACAGCTTCCATACGTCCGAGGAGGACATGATCGACTATCTTCACAATAAGGCGAAGCCCGCGTACATCAGGGTATTTGAGCGTCTCGGACTTGGCGATACCACCGTGGTGGCACTGGCTTCCGGCGGAGATTTCAGCAAGGAACCCTCCGTGGAATTCCAGACGAAGTGCGCTATGGGCGAAGACCAGATTTTCTACGATGGGGATATCTACTACAACCGCGAAATTACGCCGTGCACCGCTCCCGCATGGGGTGATCCGAAGGAGAAGGAATTGCCACGCAAGGATGTGGTTGGAGAGGGGATCATCGGTGTGGAAGCGCTGGCAAAATTTATGAAGATGGACGTGGAGCGCACTACCAAGACGTTGCTCTACGAGACCGATGACGGACGGGTGATCGCCGCATGCGTGCGCGGAGGATACGACGTCAACGAAGAAAAACTGCGCACCGTTGCGCAATGCAAATCTCTCAAACTCGCATCCGCAGAAACAGTGAAGAAGATAACCGGCGCGGAAGTCGGGTATGCCGGCCCCATCGGATTGCCGAAAGACGTGACGGTGTATTGGGATGACTCGAATCGCGGACGGAAAAACTTCGAGTGCGGTGCAAACAAGACCCATGAGCACTCCAGCAACGTTAACTTCGGGAGGGACGTCCCCGAGCCCGCAGAATTTTACGATATCAAAGTCGCGCGCGAAGGTGATCTGGTGCCCGCGACGGGAACGCCGTACGAAGTGTTTCGCGCCTGCGAAGTCGGGAACCTCTTTACGTTGTATCGCAAATTCTCCGATGCCTATAAATTCACGTTCATGGATCGTGATGGCAAAGCAAAACCGGTCTACATGGGATCCTACGGCCTCGGTACAACGCGGGTCATGGGTGTGCTTGCAGAGATCTATCATGACGAGCACGGACTGCAGTGGCCGGATGTGGTCGCTCCGTTTGCCGTTCATATAGTTCCGATTGCCAAATCGAAAGAGGACACTGCGTACACGGAAGCTCAGAAACTCTACAATGCCTTAACAGAACTTGGGAAAGAATGCTTGTTTGACGATCGTATCGGGCTCTCAGTCGGGGAGCGTCTGGCGAATGCAGATCTCATCGGTTGCCCGAAACGTGTTGTCATTTCCCCGAAAACATTGGAAAAAGAAGGTGCTGAAGTAAAGGACCGTGCGACGGGAGCAATCACCATGCAATCGCTGGATCCGCATGGCTGGTAGATTGTTTCGGGTGAGGTTGCAGTGACAAGGACGGTGCAATGCGCTATATTGTGTGCGCATTTGTTTCACCTACATCTCCCATGAAAAAATTCTCTCTTCTTCTCGGAACGCTCGGCGGCGGACTGGCCGGATATTTGTTTTCCAATAAGCAATTACGCATGCAGATGAGCAAAGCGAAGGATGCAGAGGAAGCAGCACGGCTGCTCGGACAGCATTTGCAGAAGGACGGCAAAAAGCTCGCACAGCAGATTCAAGAGTTTGTGGAAAGTGAAGATGTGCAAAAAAACCTTTCCAAAGCAAAGCAGTACGCCCGTAAAACCATGGATGATGCAAAAAAGGAGCTGGATAAGGTGATGGCTTCCGGCGTGAAAAAGGCGAAATCGTCGATGAAGTCCACAATGGATGGGGCGCAGAAAACCGCAAATAAGGCCGTAAAGAAAGGAAAGCAGGCCACCCGAAGAGTCCGCGCAAGCGTGCGGAAGGTCTCCTAAGGATTTTTTGTTGCAAAGATCGGGGTTTTTTGTTGCAGCGCACTTGTATTTATCTTAGGATCGTTTTAGGTTACATCTCCTATTTATTTTCTGCCCATTCCCATGAAGATCACGCGTTCCCTCATCTCCGCCGCTTCGGCACTCGCAATGTTTGCCGGCAGCGTTGCCCCGGCTTTTGCTAACCAGTACACGCCGCCTACGGCGACTGTGTCTTTGCGCCGTCAATTGGACGCTCGCGACATCTTTGCGGATGCGTTTTCTTCTCTCACCAACATGCAGCGCATGATTGCGTCTCCTGATATGACTGGACGCTCCATGCTTGCACGCTCGCAGGTTCGTTACGCTCAGCGGAACTTACGCCGTCACATTCTCGGTTACCTTCGCGGTGTTGATTACCGCATTCTCAATGTGGCAGGAGATGCACGAATCAGAAGCAACTTAAACACCGGTGTTGCAGCTGACTTACCTACCAGCCTTGTACAGACGGGAGGAAGCAGCAGCGACCAACATGGAGATTGGATGTATGATCGCCCGACACGCCGCGATATCAGTACGAACAACACGGTTGGTTGTGTGTTTAGCGAGTCACGCGACATTTTGAACGAGATCGAGAACGGCGTCGGATCTTGCTAAGGCGAGGAAACAGGAATACGGATTCAAGAAACAGGGGATAGGCGTCTGCCTACTCCTGTTTTTAAAAAATCAGCATTCCACATTTCCAATTTTGCTACTACAATACTTCAGAATTTTCCTCCCCCTCTTTGATAATGTTTCCCGTCTATCAAGATCCGTTTAGCAATTCACTTGTCATTATTCTTTCCTCCGGCGTCTTGGCGCTGTTCACCGCTGCGGTCTTCCGCATTCTGATAGGCTTGCGCGAGGCAGGTACGGATAAGATGCAGGCAATCGGCCGCCAAGTGCGTATCGGTTCCATGGCATTCCTGCGCAGGGAATACCAGGTGATCGGACTTTTTGTGTTTATCGTTGCCGCGCTGATCTTTGTGTTCATTGATACCGGCATGGATCAAGCTCAGTCGGGTGCATGGGGGATTCCCACGACAGCGGGAAGCTTTATTCTCGGAGCGTTTTGCAGCGTGCTTTCCGGATTTATCGGCATGCGAACGGCAACCTTAGCGAACGTTCGCACGACGCAGGCCGCTCGCACCAACATCGCGCCGGCTCTTCGCATTGCGTTTATGAGCGGAGCGACCATGGGACTTGCTGTTGTAGGTCTTGGCTTGCTCGGGCTTGTTGGTGCGTTGCTGTATCTCCTGCAGGTTGTGCATCTTTCGCTCGGTGACGCCATTCAGGCGCTGACGGGCTTTTCCTTCGGTGCGTCCGCCGTGGCACTGTTTGCCCGCGTAGGAGGAGGTATCTATACAAAGGCAGCGGATGTCGGCGGCGACCTTGTCGGTAAAGTGGAGGCAGGCATTCCCGAAGACGATCCGCGCAATCCCGCAGCGATTGCCGATAGCGTGGGTGACAACGTCGGTGATGTCGCGGGTATGGGCGCTGACCTCTTTGAAAGCTACGTCGGTTCCATTCTCGCTGCCATGCTCATCGGCATGACTATGAGCTCCGTCACGACGGAATCCGTCATACTATTTCCGCTCTTCGTTTCGGCGCTTGGTATCGTCGCTTCCATCATCGGTACGTTTGTCGTGCGCACGAGCAATGCAAACCCTAATATTCATGGCGCACTGAAAAACGGCCTCTTACTCGCATCGTTCATCGTTACTGCAGGCACGTTCTTCCTCGCCAAAGCCATGTTGTCTCCGGAACTCTGGTTGGGGGTGTTCATCGCCATGGTCGTCGGACTGGTCAGCGGACTCATTATCGGACTTCTGACGGAGTACTACACTTCGGATCGCTTTGCACCGGTGCGCACTCTCGCAGATTCCTCCAAGACAGGCGCTGCCACTGTTATTATTTCGGGACTATCTCTCGGATACATGTCCACATTCCTGCCGGTGCTCTGCATCGTCGTGGCGATCGGCATAGCGTTTGCGAATGCGGGTCTCTACGGTATCGCGATCGCTGCGGTCGGCATGCTCTCCACGCTTGGTATTTCCCTTGCCGTAGATGCATACGGTCCGGTTGCCGATAACGCAGGCGGCATTGCAGAAATGGCATCGCTCCCCAAACAGGTGCGCACACGCACCGACGCGCTCGACAGCGCAGGAAACACCACTGCCGCAATCGGCAAAGGGTTTGCCATCGGTTCAGCCGCCCTTACGTCGCTCGCGCTCTTTTCCGCTTTCTCCACGGCGGCGAATCTGGATTCCATAAATCTGATGAACCCAAACACGTTGATCGGTCTTCTACTCGGAGCTACGCTGCCGTACATCTTCTCCGCCATGACCATGAGCGCGGTCGGTCGCGCCGCATACTCGGTGATCGAAGAAGTCCGCAGACAGTTTAAAGAAATCAAAGGTCTCATGGAGGGCAAAGCCGAACCCGATACAGCGCGTTGCGTCAGCATCGTGACCGATGCCGCTCTTAAAGAGATGGTGCTCCCTGGTGTTCTCGCTGTCGCGTCGCCGGTTGTGATCGGTTTCCTGCTCGGTACGGAAGCGCTGGGCGGATTGCTGGCAGGCGCACTTGTCTCGGGCGTACTGCTTGCTATTTCCATGGCGAACTCCGGTGGTGCGTGGGATAACGCCAAGAAATACATCGAAGCGGGGAATCTCGGCGGCAAGGGAAGCGATTGTCATAAGGCCGCAGTGGTCGGCGACACGGTAGGGGATCCGTTTAAGGACACCTCCGGTCCGTCGATCAATATTCTCGTAAAGCTCATGACGATTGTTTCCGTTCTCACCGTTGGGCTGTATACAGTGAGCGGGTTGATTGGATAGTGGGTTTGGCACTGAAAGTTTGAAAGGTTTGGCAGGTTGGAAAGGTTGGAAAAACAACCCCCTCTTGACTTCCCCGTCCTTGCCGACCTTTCCGACTTTCCCAACCTTTTACCCCCTTGTATTTCTTTAATTCTTTGGTAACATCTCGGGCGGGCTCCCCCGGCACGAGAGTGCCGCCCTGAGCTAAGTCGAAGGGCGAACATAGTATAGGGATCGCCCATTTTTTATATGAATCCTCCAAAAAAGAGCAAAGAGCAAAGAGCAGTAAAGAGCGGAGATCGCAGGCAGAAACATCAACCTCGCTTTATTATCGTCACCGGAGGCGTGTGTTCCAGTTTAGGCAAAGGCATCGCTACAGCCTCGATCGGTGCGATCATGAAGGCATGCGGTCTGAAGGTTTTCGTCCAGAAGCTCGATCCGTACCTCAATGTCGACCCCGGCACCATGAGTCCGTTCCAGCATGGCGAAGTGTTTGTGACGAATGACGGCGCTGAAACGGATCTTGATCTCGGGCATTATGAGCGGTTTATCGATGAACCGATGAGCAAGCTCTCCACGGTGACAACGGGGCAAATCTACCAAGATGTTCTCTCGCGTGAACGCAAAGGAGATTTCCTCGGCGGCACAGTGCAGGTGGTTCCGCATGTAACTGATACCATCAAGGCACGTATTATAGGAGCGGCAGAGGCAAGCGGGTGCGACGTGATGATGGTGGAGATCGGCGGAACGGTGGGCGATATAGAAGGCGAACCGTTTTTGGAGGCAGTGCGCCAGATGAAATCGGAACTTGGGTCCTGGCGACTTTTTCATGTGCACCTCACATTGCTCCCATATCTGAAAGGTTCCAAGGAACTCAAAACCAAACCAACGCAGCTTTCCGTGCGCGAGCTGCGTCGGATCGGTCTGCATCCGGATATGATCCTTGCGCGTGCCGACTACAAGATCACCCGCGACCTTCTCGATAAAATCAGCAAGTTCTGTTCGGTTGATCGAAAAGCGGTGATCCCTGCGCCTACGCTACATAGCATCTACGATGTGCCGACGGGGCTGCAGAAATACAAGGTTGCGCAGATTATCGGGCATCATTTGAGACTCGGCGACCTGAAACCCGACATGAGTACGTGGGAAAACGGCGCGAAGATGCATGCACTGGCAAAGCGTATGGTCAAGATCGCGATCGTCGGAAAGTACACGAATCTCGAAGATGCGTATTTCAGCGTTATCGAAGCAATCAAATCCGCAGCGGTTCACGAAAAACGGAAGGCGGAAATCGTATGGATCGATTCCGAGAAGCTTGATAAGAAGGATCCCGAGGCGTGGAACGAACTGAAGAAGTGCAAGGGGATCGTGGTACCGGGCGGGTTTGGCATGCGCGGCATCGAAGGAAAGATAGCCGCCGCAAAATACGCGCGAACCAACAAGATCCCGTATTTGGGTTTGTGTCTGGGTTCGCAACTTCTGGCGATCGAATTTGCGCGATCCGTTCTGAAAGACAAAGACATCACCAGCGAGGAGTTTGATGAGCAAGAGAAGCTTTCGCGATCAAAGTATCTTGTCCATTTCCTGCCCGATCAGCACAAGGGCAGAGCCAAAGGCGGCACGCTGCGTCTTGGAGAATATCGTTGCAAACTGAAGCGCGGCACCAAAGCTTTCGAAGCGTACCAAGCCGCGGGGCTTGTCGATGATGAGCGAGACGAGATCTCCGAGCGGCACCGTCACCGCTACGAATTCAACAATGCGTTCCGTAAGCAACTTGAAGAGAAGGGACTGGTGTTCTCCGGTGAGTGCTTGCCTCGACTTGGTTCGGGACAGGTTCCGACAGGACTGATGGAGATTGTGGAGATAGCAGGACATCCGTTCATGGTGGGCAGCCAGTTTCATCCGGAATTTCTCAGCCGTCCGCACAGACCGCATCCGCTGTTTGCAGCGTTTTTGAAAGCTGTCATAACAGGAAAATAATATGGCACTCCTTCAACTCCAAAGCCTCTCGTTTTCCATCGGTGAACATCAAATTCTCAGCGACATTTCCTTCGATGTGCAGGAAGGTCAAGTCATTGGATTGATCGGACCGAATGGTTCGGGAAAGACGACGCTCTTTAACGTGATTTCCGGGTTCCTGAAACCCACGAGCGGATCGATCATGCTACGCGGAGAGGATATTTCGGCGTTGTCTCCGAGCAAACGCGCGCAGCGGGGTATCGGACGGGTGTTCCAGAACTTCGGGATCTTTCGGGAGATGACACTCGAAGAGAACGTGCTCGTCGCGCTGGAAGCGTTGCCGAAGGCGCAGCGCAAGCAGCTGGGAAACCTTGGAGATGTTGTCGCAAGCACACTCGCAATGGTCGGACTTTCCGCGTCGGGAAAGAAGAAAGCGGGAAGCTTGAGCGGCGGACAAATGCGTTTGCTGGAAATCGCACGCACGCTCAGGGCGGGAAAAGAGTTCTTCCTTCTTGATGAACCGACGGCGGGCGTGAGTCCGAAAATGACCGGTCAGGTGGCTGATATCATCCGTACATTAAAAGCCGATGGGAAAACGGTGCTGATCATCGAACACGATCTTCCGTTCATCGCAAGTATCTGCGACGAAGTTGTTGTGCTCGACGTTGGGCAGATGGTGCTCAAAGGCACGCCTGCGGTCGTGAAGAAGAGCAAAGAATTACAGGAGATCTACTTCGGTGCCGATCCGACGACGTAGGACGAGAAGGTTTGGAAGGTCGGGAAGGTTGGATCGTGCCCGACTTTCCCAACTTGTCAAACCTGTCGCTCGGGACACTTGTTCGCTATTTACTTTTATGCAAGACTGTTCTCCTGTACCCCTCTTTTTATTATGAAACGCCTTCTCGCATGTCTCTTTGTTCTCGGATTCCTGCTTTCATCCTGTGCTCCAACCGTGAGCAATGGTGATGACACCAGTCCTATCAAAATCGGTTTCGTCGGGCCACTAACCGGAGATGCAGCTGCGTATGGCGTGGATCCATTGAACGGCGTTCGGATGAAAATTGATGAGATCAATGCCAGCGGAGGCATCAATGGCAGATTGTTGGAAGTTATTGCCGAAGACGGCAGATGCACGGGCGGTGACGCCGCTTCTGCGGCGCAGAAACTTGTGAATGTCGACAAGGTCGTTGCTATTGTCGGTGGCGAGTGCAGCAGTGAGACGCTTGCCATGGCTCCGATTGTCGAAGCAGGCAAGATTGTTTCCATGTCTCCTTTGAGTTCCAGTCCGGATGTCACCACTGCGGGAGAATTTATCTTCCGTGATTATCCAAGCGATGCACTGAAGACAAAAGCCATGGCAAAGTATTTCAGGGACAATGGTTATACCAAAGTTGCCGTCATTTCTGAAAATACGGATTTTTGTACGGCATTCCGTGATTCCCTTGGCGACGATATCGACGGTGATTTTGTCTTCAATGAAAGCGTCGATCCTGGTACAAAGGATTACCGTTCACTCGTGACGCGTCTCAAGAGCGTCGACTTCGATGTATTAGTCGCCAATGGGCAGTTCCCTTCCAGTATCGCACTGATGATCCAGCAGATGCGTGAGCAGGGTATGCAGCAACTTGTCATCTCCCACGATGTTGGACAAACGGTCGAAACGATTACCGTCGGCGGCGAGGCGACCGAAGGCATGCAGGCGATCAATATTCCCTTTATCTCCGAGAAAACCTCCTTTGGTTCCAAATTTGTCTCCGCGTACGGCTCACCACAAGGTGCTATTTCGTACGCGGCATTCGGTTACGATGCAATGGGCGTTCTCGCACAGGCAATGATGAATGTTGGAACCGATGGTACTGCCATCCGTGACTACCTGTCTGCGATGCCGGACTACGATGGAATTGTCGGCAAGTTTAATTTCGATAAAAACGGCGATGTCACAGGCATTCATTATCAGCTCTATGAAGTACAGAACGGTGAGTGGGTTACTTTGCAAGACGCTCCAGCCATGTAATGTTACAACTTGTTTGGAACGGCATTGTCGCAGGATCCCTCGGGGCGCTCGTCGCCGGTGGGCTCGCTCTTGTGTACGGTGTTCTTGGGGTCTTCAATCTCGCGCTCGGACAACTGGTGCTCCTTGGCGGATATGGCACATGGTGGCTGCATCAAGTTGCCGGTTTCCCGCTGCTTCCCAGCATCGTTGGGGGACTGCTGTTCGGGGGTGGCGTGACATGGCTCAGTTTTGAGATATTCATCAAGCCGTTTTATAAGCACCATCGATTTCTGCCTCTCGTGACGACCATAGCACTGAGCATGATTCTCGATGCGGTATTGCTTCTGGCTTTCGAGGAAAGGCCGCGAAGTATTCTCAACGGTAATACGACCGTACGCATGCTTGGGTCTTTGTATGTAACATCGCAGCAGATCGTATTGATTCTTGTGACGCTGGCTGTCTTGATTACATTCGCTTGGATATTCCATTCGACGTCTTTCGGACGCAAAATCCGCGCCGTTGTCCAGAACGATCATGCGGCTCTCAGTCTTGGCATCAATGCGCCAGTCCTGCATCGTTTTGTCTTCATCATGAGCGGAATTTTTGCCGCTGCAGGCGGAATTTTCATCGGCATTGACCAAAATCTTACTCCTGCTTTTGCCTTTCCCATTACCATCAAGGCCTATGCCGCGGTGATTGCGGGAGGGAAAGGAAATATCTGGGGAGCGGTACTTGCGGCGTATGTCATTGCTCTGCTTGAGCAGTTCGTCGTCGGCGTTCGGTGGTTTGGTATCGGCTACGTTCCCGCTGGATACCAGCAGACCGTCGCTCTTGTGGTGATCATTGTCTTCTTAATCTTTCGTCCGAATGGAATCTTCGGCTTCTCTTCCCGCA
>CAYGDT010000054.1:0-10063 GCA_964348745.1 uncultured Candidatus Peribacteria bacterium | reverse complement strand
GAGGATGCTGATGATGCACCAGCCTTCGTCCGCCTCAGGCGGACTTCGGTCGGCAGGGAGGAAGTAGAGGAAGTAGAAGAAACAGAGGAAATTGACGAGGAACTTTTTGCATATCGTGGCACGTAGCCGAAGGTGGAATCATTGGCGTACGCAAGTCCCTTGACGATCACGGATGTCGGAATGAAGTATCCCGCGACATAGTTTCCTTCGCTGTCTTTACTCATTGCAACGGCGACGCCCGCAACCCATCCGTCTTTTCCGATGATCGGTCCACCGGAGTTGCCGAAGTGAATATGGGCATTGGTCATGAGCCACCCTTCAGGCGTGACGCCGGTGACAGAACCCGTCGATGTTGTGAGGTACAGAGAATCTTTGACCGTGCCTTGCGAAGGGTATCCGATGACGCTGATCCTTTCACCTACTAGCGGATCGCTGTTTGCAAACAGAACGATGCCATGCGGACAGTCGACGTAGGCGCGCATGTAGGCGACATCGTCATCCAGATTGATCTTCACATCTGCTTTTGTGATGTCTTTCCAGCAGCTGAGGTTTACCGTGCCATCAATTTCCGTTGCAAAAATACGGTAACTCTTACCTCCTTCGATGACGTGTTTGTTCGTGATGATGATACCGTCGTCGACGTAGAACCCCGATCCCCAACCGACAAAGTTACCGAGTGCGTCGTAGTTTGCTATGAACACGGCTGCAGTTGTAGTGTTTTCATCAGGAGCTTGTGCGAGTGCATGCTGTAACGGAATGGCAATGAGGAGAGCCAGGAGGAGTGACGCTGCGGTACGCATATTCTCAGTATATTCCTTTGAACATATTCTTTCACCCGCCTGCCCTTTTACGATCCGTTTCGTTTAATAATTTCTTGCGCAAGCGAATACTCTTGGGGGTAACTTCCACCAGCTCGTCATCGCCAATGTATTCAAGAGCCTGTTCCAGAGACATTTCCTGCACAGGAATAAGCGTCATCGCTTCGTCGGTGCCCGATGCGCGGACGTTGGTGAGTTTCTTGTTCTTGGTCGGATTCACCATCATGTCGTCTGACTTGCTGCTTTCACCGATGATCATTCCTTCGTAGACCGCTACCTGCGGACCGATAAAGAGTGTTCCGCGTTCTTGGAGATTCCAAAGTGAATATGCCATCGTCTCGCCGCCGATCATAGAGATCATGCTTCCTCTGGTACGGCTGCCGATTTGTCCTTTCTCTGGTTCAAACCGCAAGAACGAATGGTTGAGAATTCCCTCCCCTTTCGTCTCGATGATAAAGTCGCCGCGCAATCCCAGCAGTCCTCGTGTCGGTACGAGAAATTCCATTCGCGTGTGACCGTTCTCGCTTTGCATATTCTGCATCTCCCCTTTGCGTCGGTTTAAGATATTGATAATCGTACCGGAAAATTCCTCCGGGACATCGATAATCACGTGCTCGATTGGCTCGCATACAACGCCTTTTTGTTCGCGGAAAATCACTTCCGGTCGAGAAACCTGCAGCTCAAATCCTTCGCGTCGCATCGCTTCGATGAGTACGGCAAGGTGCAGTTCTCCCCTCCCCGACACGCGATAGCTATCCGTCCCATCGATCGCTGCAACATGCAATCCGACGTTCGTCTCCTTTTCTCGCTCCAACCGCGCGCGGATCTGCCGCGTCGTCAGCTGGTCACCTTCCTTTCCTGCAAAGGGCGAGTTATTAACAAGGAACGTCATGCTGATGGTCGGCGGATCGATGGAGATTGCGGGTAGCGGCTCGGTGACTGTGGGAGCCGCAATCGTCTCTCCGACGTAGATGTCCTCGATACCTGCGACTGTAGCTATGTCGCCGGCGAGTGCTTCGGGCACTTCGACTTTCTTGAGTCCCTGCGCCAGATAGATCTTCGTGATTTTCCCTTTACGCGCACTGCCGTCGGGTTTCAGCACAGAAATCTGCTGGCCGACTTTCACCGTCCCTTCATAGATGCGTCCGATTCCCATGCGCCCGACGTAGTCGTCGTACGCGAGGCTGCTCACTTGCATGCGCAGCGGCGCGCCCGCATCGCTTTTTGCTGCAGGGACATGCTTCATGATCAGCTCAAACAGCGGTGTTAAGTCCTTGCCTTTCTCTTCAAGTTTCGTCTGCGCAATTCCCTCGCGCGCGATTGCGAAGATGTACGGAAAATCCAGTTGTTCGTTGCTTGCCCCAAGGACACCGAACAGATCGAACACCATATCGACAACTTGCATGGCACGCTGAGCGGGCTTGTCGATCTTGTTGATGACGACGATGGGTTTGATCCCCAGTTCCAATGATTTCTTCAGCACGAATTTCGTCTGCGGCATGGGCCCTTCCTGTGCATCAACAAGCAGCAACACGCAATCCACCATTCGCAGGATGCGTTCGACTTCGGATCCGAAATCCGCATGACCCGGCGTATCCACAATATTAATCTTACAATCTTTGTAGTGGATCGACGTGTTCTTTGCATAGATGGTGATCCCGCGCTCGCGCTCTTGATCGTTACTGTCCATCGCCAGCTCCTGCACTTCCTCGTGTGCGGCGTATGCTCCCCCTTGTTTCAGGAGCGCATCGACTAGCGTGGTCTTGCCGTGGTCAACGTGCGCGATGATGGCGATATTTCTTATGTCCATAAAAGCCGCAGAAGAGTACAGGAAACTTGCAAAATTGCTACTCAAAACAGCATTTTCCTATAGAATTTCGCAGTGCAACGATCCATCAATCTCACGGAAGGTCCCATCGTCAAATCCCTCGTTGCACTCTCCGTACCGATTGTCCTGAGCAACCTCCTGCAATCTGCATATCAGATAACCGATACCTTCTGGGTTGGTCGCTTAAGTACGCAGGCAGTCGCGGCAGTCTCACTTAGCTTCCCGATCAGTTTTCTGCTGATCGCACTTGGCGGAGGGCTCCCCATGGCCGGTACGGTGCTCGCCGCGCAGTACAAGGGTAAGGGCGATACCGATGCACTCAACCACACTGCAGCGCAAACATTTCTGATGGTTCTCGTCATATCGGTTGTCCTCACGGTCTTCGGATATGTTTTCTCGCAGCCGATCATGGTTTTCATGGGAGCTGCGCCTGATGTGTTACCCGATGCAACGCGTTTTATGCGAACCACGTTCCTTGGGTTTCTCTTTGTCTTCTCGTACTTCACGTTTGAGTCACTCATGCGCGGGCTTGGGCAGGTACGCGTTCCGCTCTTCATCGTGCTCTGCACGGTGATCTTAAATTTCTTCCTCGACCCCCTCTTCATTTTCGGGTACGGACCAATACCGGCTATGGGGGTTTCCGGTGCTGCCATGGCGACGCTTTGCACACAGGCGTTGGCAACAATCATTGGTTTTTCGGTCCTATTGAGCGGGAACTACGGCGTGTCGATTTCCCTTAAAAACCTCCGTCCCGATTTTGCGTTCCTGCGTCTGGCTTTCCGGATCGGGTTTCCTTCCTCCATTGAGCAGTCCACGCACGCTCTTGGTATGACAGTGATGACATTGCTCGCTGCAAGCTTCGGTACGGTCGCCGTCGCTGCGTATGGCATTGGCATCCGCATGCTGATTATCGTAATCATCCCTGCGCTCGGGCTTTCCATCGCTACCTCCATATTCGTCGGTCAAAATATCGGGGCGCGAAAAATTGACCGCGCTGCGCAGGCAACGCGCATAGGAATGCGGCTTGGTTTCTGTATTCTCACTCTACTGGGCTTCATGATGTTCATCATCGCCCTTCCTATGACGGTATTCTTCGTTCCACTGGGAGGAGAAGCGATTGATCTCGCTGTCACATTCATCCGCGTGATCGCCTTAAGTTTCGGATTTATCTCCCTGCAGATGGTGATCAACGGAACGTTTCGAGGAGCGGGACAGACGCACGTCGCCATGATCATGACGCTCGTTTTCCAGTGGGTGCTGCAGTTCCCTATCGCATATGTCCTCAGCAAGCACACCTCGCTCGGGTTCTATGGGATTTGCTGGTCATTTGCCATCACAAACGTGATCGCCGCCGGGATCAGCATGGTGTGGTACGTGCGTGGAGACTGGAAGAAGACAAACTTGCTTGATGAATTAGAGATGAAGGTGCGCAATGAGTTAGTGACCGAGGAGGGTGTGGGAACGTGAGAATTGCGAATGGCGAATGGCGAATGGCGAATAGCGAATTAGATTCCATTAATATTCTAGCAACAATCCAAGCTTTTTGAGTGCCTCATCCACGGTCTGTTTTGCTGCATGTTCCAACTTTCTAACTCTTCGCGCACGCCAATCAAGGCTGCGAATATGATCTGCAAGGACTACTCCTTTCGTTTTCTGCGATGAAAGAAGAGCGATTTCAAACGGATATCCTTTTTGTTTCGTTGTGATGGGACATGCAAGCATGAGTCCTACCTTCTCGTTGTATGCTTTTGGAGAGAGGACAAGTGCAGGGCGGATACCCGCTTGTTCTTTGCCTGCTTGTGGCGTGAAGTGCAAAAGCACAATGTCACCTCTGTCTGGCACAAAGCTCCTTACCATGTTTCTGTACCGGTAACGTCGCCCCACTGCGTTTCACTGTGCAAATTTTCATCAGAGACTTTTTGCAGCAGTGTTTCGAGTGAAGGAGTATTGCGAATAACGATTGTATTACCTTCAACTGCCACGTCCACGGTCGCACCGTCATCTATACCGAGTTCAACGGCAAAAATTTTAGGGATACGCAGTCCCAGACTATTGCCCCATTTCTTTAGGTGAAGTTTCATGCTTGAATTATACATTGTATATACATTTGTATCAATAGGTGTTTGATCATACACCCACTGCAATTGCGATTCAAGTAGATGTTTTGCAGCAGCCGTTTCCTCCTATAAGTCATTGCCACTGTCGATACATCCAAAGACACGTCCCGCTCCCATATTTGCCCCATCTGCTGCATGGACGCAAGCGAGTTGCGAGAATGAAACTGTATTGTAGTGTTTCATATCCTGTGTCTTATGCTCCCATCTTTCAACATCTTCTGGACTGTAGCACTGGGCAATTACACAGTCTTTATGTGCTGCGCACTGTCGTAGGAAAACAGTTTTATCCAGATTTGAAGATTCTGCATTTCGCACCTCTCCGAAGAGTTTTTTAATTCTTCTTTGCATTTTTCTTTGATGTTTTACAGATTCATTGTCCTCGTATTCTGTCTCTGTTCTGAGTATTTCATTAATGGAATCTCGAATGCCGTTTTTATTTTCTGAGATGATAGGAAATACCTTTCCATACCAAAGAAGAAAGTGCAGCCCCATGCGATTTGTCGTAATCAGTGTCTTTCCTCGTGTGGTGGAATCTTTCCTGATGAGTGTCGTAGTATACTCGTTGTCTTGGTGCCAGAGTCTGACTTGGCGACCCGCTGTAAAGTCGTTTGATGCTGCGTATTTTCTTTCAATTTCTTCGCAATTAGTTTGCCAAACTCCGTAACTTTCGAGTAATGCCCGTCGAATGTTCCGGATGCATTGATACGATTTATCTTGATTCCTGAACAGGAGCAAATGAGCATTCCTTCCTATCTGGTCTGACTGAAGACCAAATCCGTCTGTGAAGTGCTGATCACGATACTCGGGGAATGTTTTGCGTACTGGCAGATCACCGATGAACTTAGGTACTCTTCTATCTTGCAGGCAAGGCAGATCGCCGATACGTGTGATGTCAACCATAGTGAAAGGGAATGGCGGACGTTAGTGGTATATTTAATGCTCGATTTTCGTCCAGTCCTCGTGGTAAAAATCTCCATCATCATGGCCGCCTTCTCCCACAAAAATCCGCACTTCGGCTTTGCCGCCATCCGGAACGTCCACTGCATGCATGGTACCGTTGGGGACCAGTACAAATGTGCCGTTTCGCAGCGGGACCCCGCAACCGTTAATCAGCATTTGCGCATCACCTTGAATATCGCTCCCGAAGTACGCTTCGGGTGTATTCCGGTGCTGGTGACCGCGGAACTTGCTCTCTGTATTTGCGCCATTTGCGTCATGGCCGAGGTCCGTTAAGTGCGTATCGAAATCCCAACCCATCTCATGGAGCCAGATACGCCGCGACCATCCGCAGGGGCAAGGTGTTACATACCCGGGGAATTCATTTCTTTCCGGAACACTGTTTTGGTCACTTCCGATTTTATGGAAGTTTCCAATAACGAGATCCGGAGACATACCTCGCTTGCGCTCCGGCTTCATATTCAGTATGAAGAGAGTCCCTTCTCCAGATAAATCAAAAGAATGGTTTGCAGGAATGGCTGCTTGATGATTGGGACCTAGGTCCATCTCTAAATCATCCATCTTGAGTCTCAATTCCCCCTGCTGTACGAAAATCACTCGCTGAATATTTTGATCTCTTTGCGGTGGACACAATTTACCGTTCAGTTCAATGAGTTGCGCATCGAACGGCCAGCCGTATTTCGTGCAGCGCTCTTCGCGAATGGTGGTATTTCTGCGTCTCACAGGTGGAATATCCGGCATATGTACGGCGCGGAACTGTTCCGGCCCGCGTTCCACACGTTCATCCATTGCTGCCTCCTTTCTCAGTAGGTATTTTAGGATATCCCTGCTTTCCTTGATTCTTTGATCCACGCCTTCTCCCTCACACAATGTATTTAACAGGTGGTGCGCTCTGTTGTACGAATCGATTGTAATACTCCTAGCCCATCCATGATACTTATTCGCACGTTCGGTTGGCTCATTTATTTCCAACAGTTGCTGAAGGTGCTTTTCATTGACGGCTACCATAGCTGTACGTTGTATACCTTTTAAGATTTGGTGGCAAGTGGGATGGGAGCCGTCGTAGATGCAGTGTTCTTTGCTATAATGTTTTCTACAATAATTATCAATTTAACTATACGTATCTTATCAAATGCTATGGATCGACCACTATCGTTCAATGTATCAAAGCAAGTCAGTACGATGTTTTCCATCCATGAAACAAAGTCGTGACCATGTAAGCGTGGATCGAAACGGCGAGCAGTGATTTTCACAACCGCAAATGCAAAGTCAGCTGCAGTCTGTTCTGGAATATCCAGTTTACTCATTACTTCATGAACAATAGATCCTCTATATCGTCCCATACCGCGTCTTATCATCACTCCGTAAATATCTTCTACACACGTTGCCCCCTTAATATTTACAGTTGGAGCCCATTCCATAAGTGCAGCATCATGCTCAGAAATTTGCTCAATTATACGCTGCGACTCAGGCAGTGCGTTCCCACAATTATCTAGATGCTTCGCAGCTCTCTGCAAACTAGAAAGCGTTTTATCCAGATCATAACGTGCTGCCCCTCTTACACGCTCACGCATGGATTCAGCTAGTTGTATAAGTTCTGCCAGACGATCAACGAGTATACGGTGTGACTCTTCCACTGAAAGATCGGCTGCATCGGATTCCACTATTTCTTCAACCCTGCCGGTGCTCAACTCTCTTTTTGCCATAGAAGAGGAGGATGGTAGCTCTTTCTGATAATACGAGGCAATACTTTATGCGCAATAAATGGCTCAAAAGTGGATGAAGGCCAGATTCTGAATTTTGAGCAGTTATGCATAGCAAGTGAGACGCCGTACGTTATACTGTCATCATGCGATACTTCTTCTTGATTCCCATCATCCTACTTAGTGCGTGTGCCGTAGGCACACCCATTACTTCGTACGAAGACTGCGTAGCTGCAGGTTATGGCGTCATGAAGAGCTTGCCCGAGCAGTGCCGTGCCAACGGTACAACGTTTACGCGTGACATCGGCAATGCGCAGCAGAAAGCAGATCGAATTCTCGCTGAGGCACCCCAACCGGGTGACATTATTTCTTCTCCGGTTTCAATATCCGGAACCGCGCGCGGGATCTGGTTTTTTGAAGGGTCGTTTCCTGCTGAGTTGCGTGATGATGAGGGGAACACTCTTGGGAACGGCATCATGCACTCCGTGGGCAACTGGATGACGGAGGAATTCGTTCCCTTTGTCGGTGCATTAGACTTTAAAATGCCGAAGGGTAAACATGGCAAATTGATCCTGAAGCGCGATAATCCTTCAGGGCTGCCTGAGAACGAGGATGCACTGATCATTCCTGTGCGGTTCTAGGCTTTCTCCGGAGAGATTTTGGCGCTATAATTTGCATATGGAAAGCAATCTGAAAGCATCGTATCTCTTTCTCGATCGCCTGTTCTCGTTCTTTGTTTTCCTCGCGATTCTTCTGTTGGCAGCGTACATGTTTATGCGCATCGGTATTTCGGCTGCGTACTTTTTCCGTGGAATAACAGAGGGGTACCTCCTCAGTCACGATGCCATGGATGCTTTCTCTCCTCGGGCGCTTCATAGTATCGCCGAAGTGATCATCCTTATTAAGGCGTATCGCATTCTCATATCGTACGTGAATACGCAACATGTCAGCGTGGAGTACATCGTTGAGATTTCCATTATTGCATCGGCGATCGAGCTGCTCTTTGCTATGGATTCCCACGATGTCTGGAACAAGCTTGTGCTCGGAGTCTTCGGACTCTGCAATTTGTATCTGTATCTTCGTTATTTTCACGTTGAACACGACAAACAGCTGCACAAGCGAATGGGTAGATAGCGTGGGTCAAAGACCTGACCTATTCAAATTGTGTAACATACTCTCCATATCCTTCTTCTTGTAATTTGGCTTTGGGAACAAACCGCAGCGATGCGGAGTTCATGCAGTAACGAAGTCCAGTCGGTTGCGGCCCATCGTTGAAGACATGTCCAAGATGCGAGTCGGCATGTTTGCTGCGCACTTCCGTACGAGACACGAAGAGTTTCGTATCCGTATTGGTGACGATCGCGTCAGATTCAAGAGGTTTTGAAAAGCTTGGCCAGCCGGTACCGGATTCGTACTTATCCACCGAAGAAAAGAGCGGTTCTCCTGAAACAACGTCGACGTAGATCCCCTCTTCGTGGTTGTCCCAGTATGCATTGCGAAACGGCGGCTCCGTTCCGTCTTGTTGCGTCACTTCATATTGCTCGGGTGTCAGCATGTCTCGGAGCTTCTCGTCGGAAGGTTTTTGGTAGTTGTCCATGGTGTAGGAGTTATGAATGGAGGATGCACCAGCCTTCGCCGCGTAATACGCGGCTACGGCCGGCAGGGAAGATGCACCAGCCTTCGCCGCGTAATACGTGGCTTCGGCCGGCAGGGAAGATGCAGAGGTATTCAATCGCGACGTGGTGCATGAACTGAGTAGTAGAAGGGTTGCCAAGAGTGCAGGCAGCGACATTCGCATGGTGCAACTATAGCATACCGTTGCTATACTCCGATCATGCCGCTTCCGAAGAAGTATCAACACATCAATTTCGTTCCACCGGAGCATGTTGCTCGTTATGCGGAAGAAGGCCTTCGTCTACGTCGCGAATACGGGCGCGGAGGTACGGCTGTCGGTGTCGCACGTGCAAGAGATCTTCAGAACCGCAGGAATCTTTCTCCCAATACCATCAAACGCATGTGCAGTTTCTTCGCACGGCATGCAGCTGACAAACAGGGGAAAGATTTCGGTAACCCCGACCGTCCCAGCAACGGGCTGATTGCGTGGTTTCTGTGGGGTGGTGACCTAGGCAGAGCGTGGTCGCTGAGAGTGAAGAAGCAGATGGATAGCGCAGACGGTATGCGTCGAAAATAGAGAAATTGGTCACATTCGGTTCAGTGAGCAGCAGCAGTTTCCATTTCTGCGGGCTCTCCTTTTAAAAGAATGGATTGTAAATCTCTGACCATCTGTAGCCACACACCACTGATTTGTGCTTCAGTTCTGTCATGCAGACGGGCATTTGGCAGACGTGTGATTATTTCAGTGACGAGTGGTCCATGCTCACCAGTCGAAGCTTTTGCAAAATTGGGATGAGATTGGCTAGCGACAAGAAATGGTTCTATGTCTTCAATAATTGCCGCTTGAGGAAGATTTTGGTCAGTATTTCTTCGTCCAAACATAATGAAGTGGGGAAAGAGTATGTGACATATATATGTATCTACAAACCAAGAAGCAAGTCGCTGATCATTACGAAAATACGATTGTTATAAAATATTACATGCCTATGATGCTACGTTAATTTTCTTTTTGATTAGATTTAAATT
>CAYGDT010000053.1:664-10147 GCA_964348745.1 uncultured Candidatus Peribacteria bacterium | reverse complement strand
AGAGTTTTAAGCCCACGCAGCACTAAAAAGCTATCAAAGGGGCCAAGGATTGCACCACAGGCGTTTTGTAGAAAATGAATTTTCTCGGCTAAGTCGGTATTGTTGACAACCACTACGCCTGCTACGACGTTTGAACGTTCGCAATTCCTCCGGATGCCTAGTGTCATGGTGACGGCATCGATGACTATTGATGATCTCCTCTCTCAGATTTCGAAATAAATCGGGAGAGATGTACCTCGTTCAAAGAGGGGATCGGGTGGATCTCCTTTTTGACAATGGTGTTCGTTCACCTGGAAGTTTTAAACTGATCCATGAAGTTTTTTGTTCCCATTTGTGTCACGGCAGCCGCCTGCTCGGCAGCAATTTTTGCGACTTTACTCATCAGTTCGTCACCATGCTGGACGAAGTACCACGTACCCCAAAGAAAGACCAATGTCGGTATGAGTGTAATGATTCCGCGAAAAAAACCGCCCCATGTGCGCACGCGGTCCCGTGCGTCCATGCGTCGCAGATGCAGCAGAATCTCTTCCAGTTTTTCTTCGCCGGTGGTCGGTTCAGGTTTCTTTACCATGGAAGCTGATAGTTGATAGCTTATAGCTTATAGCTTTCAGAATACAGTCAATCTTCTGCGGTGCTAAAACCCTCTGCGCCATTTGCGATACGTTTCAAAGGCTCGGGTCAGCACGTAGCGTGCATCGACAGGCACATCCATGCAGTGCGTGAGTTCGAGGAGCGTTCCGCCGAAGCCGGTCTTGAAAGTCGTCACTCCCGCAAATGGGTGATTGGTGATCGGTTTACCCTGAGCTTGTCGAGTGGGTGATTCGTTCTTCGATTCATTTTTTTGCAGTGGCGCTATTCCCCAGAAGTTATACACGTGATCGCCGCGTTGCAGGGCGTCCTTGATCGCCGTCCATTGCAGCAGATACGAAGAGGGGATCTTGCTAAAGGCATGCGTACTCGCACCGTGGTGGTAGCTCGTTTCCCCAAATGCATGCATGTGGATCGACGCCGAGATCACCTCTCCGTTATAGAGCGCTTTGTAGAGCGTGCATTCTTTACGCGCGGAGAAGTGCTTTACCTGAGCGCGAAAGAAATCGTTGGAGTACGGTGTAAAACCATGTCGTTTGCGGGTTTCATCGTGCAAGGCTATGAACGCAGGCAGATCCGCAAAGGGATCGCGCGAAGCCTCGATTGTCACGCCTTCTTTCTCTGCGCGGCGAATGAGGTTGCGGGTATTACTGCGCATGCCTGCGAGGATCGTTAATTCGTTCATTCGTTCATTCGTTAATTCGCTTCCTTGATTTTTCCATGGATCATTTTCTTTCAACGGCAGATACCATATGTGTTCTGCAAGCAGGTGAAGGGGGGACGGCTTGCTCCCAGAGATCGGATCATGACCTGCTGTCCAAAAAGGACTCATGCGGATGAAGCTGCATTGCTGGCGACGGGCCTCCTCTTTGAGGGCGGGGATGAGGTGATTGGTGATTGGTGATTGGTGATTGGTGATTGGACCGTAGGGGATGGCGAGATGCTTTCCACGGCGGGCATTGACGACAATTGCTTGGCAGATGCCGACGAGCGTATTGCCATCGCGGATCTCCATGCGGATCGGTTCTTCCCCGCAGTCACGGTAGACTTCGCCCATGGTCCATGATTGCAGGAACGGACGGAACTGTTGTGTGGAGAGGAACGTGTCCCACGTGGTTTGGTTGGTGGCGTGGAGAATGTTCATAGCGTATGGCGTATAGCGTATAGCGTATAGCGTATCAGTCTGCTCGCCTGCCTTTTCGTCATCGTTGGGTGCGTTGGAAGCGAGAGTATTTGCCGCGCGGCATGTTCTGCATGCGGGCAGGAGCCGTTACGATAGCCTGCTGCTTCTTGGTTGACACTGCGCGGGCAGACTGCAGCATCCGACCAGCCGTCACTCAGGTGAATGTTTTGGTGTTTGAGACGCAGACGAATTGCATCGGCGTTCTCTGTAAAGATCGGAAATTTTTGGAGCGGCAGGTTTGCGTTGATTGCCGAGGGTACGTGCCATCCATGTTTGTCTGCTTGCTCAGCGTAGAACTGCGTCAGTGCGCGACGGTGGTTATTGATCGCATGGAAGTTTTTAAATTCATAGACCGTAAGAGCGGCGCAGGCGTTTGGCAACTTGTGGACAGCAGCAGACTGGTACCCTTGTTTTTCATGGCTGGTCAGCACCGCAGGCAGCAGTCGTAGCTTTGCCGAAAGCCAGAGCAGTGCTTTGCCGATGCCGATACCATACAGCGGCTTACAGAGGGCATAGAGCACGGGATAGAGCAGCAGGCGTTTGACGGTGAGGATCGGTACCTCAGTCGCCACGTCCTCTTCACACTGGAGCTTAGCCTTCAAATCTTCTCTCCACGTGACAATCGCTCCTCCGGTGACCCCTGATACCGCCTTGTCGCGTCCGAACGAGAGCATGAGTGCGTCTCCATGTTGGCCGATCGCCTTCGGGCCTGTGACGTCCGGCAATACGTGCGCGCAGTCTTCGATCAGCAGAAGTCCGTGTCGGTCTGCGATTGTTCGTAGCGTTTCCGCATCCGCGACGATGCCAAACGTGTGCTGGCAGATGATGGCTCTGGTACGGGATGTAATCTTTCCTTCGAGCAACGTGGTATCTATATTGAGAGTTTCTTCGTCAATGTCGACGTAGACCGGTGTAAACCCTGCGGCGTGTATGGCATTCGGGAGCGCTATGCAGGTAAATCCCTGCACGATGATCTCTCCGCCCCCCTTCGGATCGATCGAGCGCAGCAGTGCGAGCATCGCTTCGCGACCGGAAGAAAACAAGTAAGCTTGGGCATCAAACCAGCTCCCAAGTGTTTGTTTTAGATGCGCACGGTCGCGACCTTTGCGCCATTTCCATGGTGAACAAAGAAGCTTGAGTGTTACCCCCAGATACGCACGGGTACCGTGCGGAGCGAAGGTGTGGTGGATGGGGGAGAAGAGCAACGGAGAAAGGATAGTGGATAATGGATAGAGGATAGTGAAAAGTGGATAGTGGAGAATCAGGGAAGCAGGTGTTTGATCGATGTGTCGGATACTCTGCCGACGCAGACGAGCAGGTCATCCGGCTGAATTTTAACGGAGCGCTTCGAGAGTATTTCGGGATCGGTGCCGAATCCTTCACCGAAGGATGTACGGTTATGCGTCGTCGTGAAAATCACGCGGTGAAAGATTCCCTTCGCCTGCGCACCGAGCTCGCGGTGGATGCGCCCCTCGTCGGTGCCGAGTTCGATGAGTCCCGGTGTCAGGAGAATCTTTCGCTTCGCAGGCTGGCTCTTTGCCCAGGCGATCGCCGCTCGGAAACTTGAAGAACTTGCGTTATGGGTGTCATCGAGAATAGTAATGCCATGCTCTTTGCGTACAGAGAAGGTGTTATGCGGCGGGGTAAACGACCGCAGGCGTTGCGCAATTTCCCCCATGGGCATGCCGATTTTCTGTGCGACGGCGATCGCAAGCAGTACGTTTGTGACATTATGCGTCCCGTGGAGCGGTATCTCGAACCGCGCATTGTTGATAGAAAACCGCACGCCGCTGCCGGCCTCTTCTATATCAAACGCTTCCAGATCGGCGTGTCCGCTCGTTCCGACGATCGTTACGGGGCAGTTGCAGCGGTCACGGAGGCCTGCGCAGAGATTGCTATCGCCGTTGAGGAATGCATGCCCCGATTCCGGAAGATACTCAAGTAATTCTCCTTTGGCCTGACAGAGACGTTGCTGTGATCCAAACAGTGCCAAATGCTGCGAACCGATGAATGTAATAACACCGAGTGACGGCTGTGTGATTGTGCAGAGCCGCGCAATTTCCCCGATGCAATACGCGCCCATCTCAACGATCATAATGAGTGGCGTTTCGCTTTCCAGTTTTGGCAGTTCTTTGATCATCCACTTCGACACACCCATTTCGGAGTTCACGTAGGCGGGTGTAGCAAGAACCTTGCGACCCGCAAGAAGATGCGCAAGGAGTTCCTTCGTCGTTGTTTTGCCAACCGATCCGGTAATGCCAATGACTGTAGCGTTCGCATATTTCCCCCTCAATCGTGTGGCTTTGTCCATGATACAATCCTTCATTCTCTTATCGATTGGCAAGAAAACAGTCCAAGCAATCAATAGAGCAAGTGGTTGCAACAGCGGCAGAATTACCAATAACCAATCACTAATCACCAATAACTCGTAACCAAAGCCAAGTGTAATAAGAGCCGATCCTGCGATCAGTATGACTGCCTTTCCCGTCCATACGGGGAACCTTTGCCTCCCACGAATGATCTGGATGAATGTGATGGCCGCAAGCGTCGCGAGGGTAGCCGTCACGATGATTCTTTCTGCAGTTGGCACAATCGTAATACCGGTTATGCCCGCAAGAACAATCACTGGGCGTATCCATCCGAAGAGCTGACGAAACCACCCTTCGGCACGCAGGTGTTCTTTCAGGCGGTCGACCCGCCACTCCTTGAGCTGCCAGAGCCACGTGAACGTCAAAAGCGGTGAAGTACTTGCTGCCGCGAGAAGCACGATCTTAAGCAGGATCTGCATGGCTAAATTGTAGCGGATTTAGTCTTTTTGCCCAGAAATTGGCTATTGTCATGGTGAGCCCTGTCGAACCATGAACCATACGCATCCGTGGGGTATTGGATACAACGTTGATTTGTGGTATAATAATGAGAATTCTGTAACACCAATATGAAAAGCGCACACAAGAAAGCAATCGGCATCTGCTCCGTTCTTGCACTTGTTGCAATTGGTTCCGCGTTGGCGTACAGGTATGGACCGTTTCTTGGTAGCACCGCGACGTATTCTCCGCCGTCGTCTTTGTCTTCTGCAGGGGCTTCCGCCTACTCAGCGGGTACTTCAGTTACTACGACAAGTAGCGCAATCGCTTCAGCCACTTACTCTTATTTCCCTGCAGCTGGAACGTCAACTTCCAATGCTTACTCAGCGGGCACTTCAGCTACTACGACAAGTAGCGCAATTGCTTCAGCCACTTACTCTTACTTTCCTGCTCCCGGATCATCGTATTCGTATGCTTACTCTGCAGTAGGGACTACGACAAGTGCCTCTACCGTTGCCTCAACATCAGCATCCGCTGCCCCTATCATTACTTCTGTTGCAGCGACTTCAGCGTCCGCAAGTGCCGCGAGCACTCTATCAGCATCCGCTGCCCCTATCATTACTTCTGTTGCAGCGACATCAGCAACCGCTGCCCCTATCATTACTTCTGTTGCAGCGACATCAGCATCCGCCGGTACAACGAGCACCCCTTCGACTGCGCCTTCCAATGGATTTTCCAATCCCGCCCCGACAGTAGGTTTTTGCGGAAATGGTGTCTGTGCTACCAATGAGAATGCAACGGACTGCCCTCAAGACTGCGCAGCTACTGCGGGGGCTGGCGGGGATCCCTCTACCGTCTCGCCTTCTACTGATCCCGCACTATCACCCAGTGCATCGGATATCGGTACTGCTCCGTCTCAAAGCTCCGTCGGACAATTGTACTTTGCTCTTCCACAAGGACAGCAGGCAGCCACTCAGCCAGCAGTGCCGGAGAGCGAAGCGTCATTCCTTTCGGTTCCACAGAGTGTTATCAATCAGATCAAGCAGTGGATACTGAACTTTATGTTCCACTAAGAGGAAAGACGTACATATCACTGGATTATACGAATTAAAATATATTAAATTATGTGTCAATACCTTGATTCGGCTCATAGATAGCCATTTATTGACAATTATATGAAAATAAGTAGAATTCTCGCATGAGTGGTCCTAATGCATCATCATCGCATTCTGCAACTCCTGATGATGCTGCTATTGTAGATAATCAGGGGGGCATAGTAACTCCATTTCAGTTGGATGAGACAATTACTAAAGTTCCAGATAATCTTTTGGGGGAAGGTAATGTCGGTGAGACCGCTGAAATTGATCCGAACTACTTGAAGGCGTTAGAAGAGGGCAAACTCGACGAATTTGCTAGAGGTGCTATTCGCCCCAATAAGATTGTTCACATGCGAGATGGTCCGAACAGCTCAGCATTTTCTGTGTTGAGTAAGGTCGGGGAAGGAGGGATGGGGCAGGTCCTAGATGCTGTCATTGAGAACAGGCAAGCGGTTGCGGCACTTATTCCAGATATGATTATTGCAGCACTTGGCGGAGATCGTATGAGTGATATCGATGAACGTGAGTACGCAAGATTACTACCTCTGATTCAACATAACTTGGATGTTATATTGGAAGATCACGGGGGGAGAGTTGCAATTAAGATGATGTATGTTGATGCCGACAATAGAAACGGAAGGCAGGATGGTGAGCATGGAGATGGTCAACAAGCATTTAAGAGATTTGTGAGTCGAGAGTTGCGGACAACTGTTTCTGCGCAGGGCAAAGTTCGTAATGCGCCACGTGTGGTCGGTGCTGTTTACAATCCTGATAAAGGTGTTTGTGAACTTCAGATGGAGTTCGTTGATGGATTTGATGTAGGGGAACTAATGAAAGCCAATGGCCTCAGACCGATGCCATTTCATGCTGCAATGAATTCTTTCGCACTTACTATGAGATATGCTAAGGATTTGGCAGGAGAGGATATTGTGCATCGTGACTGGAAGCCAAGTAATCTTCGTGCTACGCACGCAGGCGAGGTCATCGGAATAGACTTCGGATTAGCCAAGAAAATGGGCAATCAACACGAGCAGACTTTTCAGACACATTCCAATGCAGTGATGGGTACGATCGGGTACATGTCTCCAGAGCAGGCACGGGGCGAAAAGCATATATCTTCCGCTTCCGATGTCTATTCCCTAGGGCTTATGTTTACGGAGCAGCTGACAGGGCGTCACCCCATGGTTCATTGGAATGCATCCGGAATTGAGACTCTGAAGAAAAGACAGTCAGAAGTGCCTCCTATCGTTTATCCCGGGTTCGATAGACTCAAAGAAACAGAACCGCATGTTGCAGCATTCATGGAACGAGAACTTTTTCCAAAATTACGAAAAATGATGGCTGTGCGTTCGGGGGACAGGCCACTTCTTGATGACGAACTTTGCGAATGGTTTTTTCATTACAGTGGCTTTTCAGGAGAGTCATACAGGAGTTTTATGTCCGATGAGGCATATCATGATTTTTCGATGCTTGGCATAGGTCTTCCTAGACAAAAGCCAACAGAGGTCAATAGATTTAAAAGTCCAAAGGAGATGCTAACCGCTTTCAGTGCTGCGGCAGATAAAATGGCAAAAGGTACAGACAGAGTAGCATTGGAATTTAACGCGTCTTCATCGGTCAATCGTATCCGTTCTACCTCTCGGTCTTGGATGTTAGTTCTCGCAGGCGTCGCTGCAATATTCATTGCTGGTGCGTGGTATATCTATAACTCTAAAAGCAAATCCCTCGAGCCTGTTTCAAAGGACAAAATTGGAATAATGGAAGATCCGCCAGAGGGCGCAGTAGCCCTACTCACGGAGCCTGACAGTGTAGAAGCTACGACGTCGCACCAAGAGCTTGATCCAGACGGACCACCACCTGATGACATAGTATCCTCAGGGGCACACATTGCAGATGATGTTTCTGTTACTACTGTGGATCTTACTCAGTGGGATCATAATACATACGGTCATTTTCCTGCGAATGGTGCGGTAGCAATCAGCGATGGTCAGCTCTTCATGCTCGGTGATCAACTGGCTGGTCTTGATTTGGTAGGGAAGCGTGACAATGGGACTCCTGTTGATGGTATTCAGCTGTTTGTTGGTATGCAGAATGAACGTGGGGAAAATGCGAATTCTTTGCCGAGTGATAACATGTCTTTCAATGGGATGCTGCCCGACGGCACGACTTCATTTAATTTTATTGTTAAACATTGTAGTCCAGATGAGTTGCGCAAGATTGCAGAGCTCCATTTAGGAATGGATCCAGATGACATCGATCAAACACTTGGAAGCCAGACTTTTATTCCTATTTTATTCTCTGATGGAACAAAGTTGCTTCTAAAGCCGGAAGGCTTATATCGTTTCGAGTGGCCATCGGGAGAGCAGCAGAATTTCCCCGATCTTGATTCGGCAATGCAAGACAAAAGGGCTGCAAAGCTACTACGAAACCTCTCTCAGGCAGAGGTTGGTGAGATTGTTGATTCAAATATTCCTCCTCTTTCACGGGAGAATGCACACAAACATGCTGAGGAATGTATTAAAGAAATCAATGATCGTCTCCCATCCGAAGATTCCTCTGCTGACTTAGTCGTTCACCAATAACCTCCGCAATCTCCTTTGCTCGGTCGCGGTGCACGCGGTGGCGGACGCTTGGGTAGGTGTGCAGCGTCGCATGAGGGATTTCCGCTGCCATGATTTCACCGTCCTTGAGCGGTGTCATGCTGTCGTCTTCTCCCCAGAAAATATCCGTAGGGACTGTGATCATTCGTAGCAGGGGACGCAGGTCTTCGTTGGAGACATTGATCAGTGTTCGTCGCATGATGTCCGATGCCTTTTCGTAATCATGGACGCGCACGAGTTTGTAGAGGAGTTTTTTTGCGAGCGGTTGCAGTGCGCGTAGTCCCGGAAGAGTGAGTATCGATTTCCCTACTTTCGCGAGAATAAGCCCTAAGATGCGTTTTATATGCCTCGGGCGTTTTATGCCTGCAGAGGCGCAGAGGAAGAGATGGGAGGGGATTGAAGATTGAAGATTCCTGCCTGCCGGCGAGGCAGGGAAGATTGAAGATTTGTCTGTTAATAATTTTATGGCGATACGGCCACCATGGGAATGACCAAGGAGGAAGAAGGGTTGGTGATCAGTGATCAGTGATCGGTGATTTGTGTTCAGCCAGTGGAGCACCCAGTCGGCATAGTCGTCGACCGTCCATGGGCGGTCGGGTTCCGGTTCGTCGCCGAATCCGGGCAGATCGGGTGTCAGAATTTCGATGTCCGTATTTTTCAATGCCTCGCGGAGTTCGGTGAACGATTCTTTCGAACCACCCCAGCCATGTAAACAGAGAAGCATTGTGGACATAGTGTTTTCAGTCTGCATGGAAGTATCATTTCAGGCAATCATCTTCTGCATCGTCTGACTCTTCTGCATCCTCTGCATCCTCTATTTCAGTTGTAACAATTGGTTTATATCCCGTGCGAGTCGATTGGGGTGCGCGACCTGAATGATGATGGCGCTTTCGTCGCTCGCTTCCGTTCCGCCCGTATCGAACCAAAGAGACCCGTACCCGAGAATTGTTTGCAGTATACCGTGTTTTCTGGCTTCCACTCCTAGTATTTTATCAATAGGAATCTGGTGCATGTTGTCGTACTGAAAGAGCGATTTTCGCAGCCAGATCACGCGGCGTGTCGTGATGATAATGTCTTCGAGTGCTTCGGATAACAGTCGGTGGAACAGGAAGTGATTACCGAAGTGTGTCAGGAGGAGACCCGAAAAAAGGAGCCCGTACGACATCATCGGCCACCCACGCGATGCAAGGGAGGAAGCGACGAGCATGCCG
>CAYGDT010000053.1:0-654 GCA_964348745.1 uncultured Candidatus Peribacteria bacterium | reverse complement strand
CCTGTGACAATGAACAGCGTGAATATGATTGTGGGACCAACATATTTTATCCAGTGCGTGCTGATCGCCTGCACCAGTTTTTCTTCTTGCCGCTGAGAAAAGAGGGGATCAGCCATGCGTATTTAGAGTGGAGGGTGGTAGAGATAGAGCGCGGTCGTGCTACCGAGAATGACGCAGGTGACAATGACGTATACCCACATGACAACGAAATACTGATAGGAACTCGCAGGATATTTTTCTGCATCAATGGCACGCAAGAGTGTTTCGTGTTTCTTTGTGAAATAGTGGTACTGCTGGGCAAACAGCAAGGTGATCGCTATCGAAAGCAGCTGAATGACGATGAATGCAACGGTAGCCATAGTCGGTATTCTACAGCATTTTTACACTATAGCCCTTTTTTCACAGTCTTCATTGCTGCATAATCAGGCGCGTGCAATAGCACACATGCCACGGCCCGCCTTCGCTAAAAGCTCCGGCGGACGAGTAGCTCCCCACTACGCTCTCTGGAGCTTCGCGGGGCAAGCAGTTGGTACAGTTCTTTCTCGCATCGTTTATGCCACGGTAGCTCAGTTGGTAGAGCACAGGACTCATAAGCCTGGGGTCACTGGTTCAATCCCAGTCCGTGGCACCATACGGATTGCAAACGTGATTAAC
>CAYGDT010000052.1:0-10210 GCA_964348745.1 uncultured Candidatus Peribacteria bacterium | reverse complement strand
CATCAAAGCCGTGCACGATATTTCCGAAGAGGAGAAAAAGTTGGAGCTGCGCCGTCCCAAGCGCGATCACAGCAAGATCCCTCGAGACGAGAAAAAACGTCTGCTCGAGGAACTCGAACGCCAGATGGAGATGGCTGCGCAGAACTTGGAATTCGAGCGGGCGGCGGATTTGAGAGACGAGGTGGAGTTACTCAAGAGAGAACTGTAGAGATGAGGAAGGTTTGGAAGGTCGGGAAGTTTTCCATCCAATAAGTATTGACTTACAATAAAATTGTAGTAAAATGCCTTCCTTATGAAGATATCTCTCACCATCCTCGTCGGCGCAATCGCCGCAAGTGCCTGCGCCGTTCCTGCTGCGTATGCCTATAACGGCGTTATCACCGATATCCGCTATGGGGAGCACCCATACGAGACGCGCACACAAGAGCTACGTATCCGTATTGCTATAGCCAATGAAGCGAAAAGAACCGGCTATTTCGTGCCAAGTAACCCTGCCTATTACGATCCGATTTTCGCACGCAAAAGTGTGCTGCACCCGTTCTTTCGTAAAGGCGGTATTTCGCAGTATGTCAGTGGCGCATACGCCGGTTGGCGCGGCTACATAGACCCTGTAGAGCAGCAAGCTCGTTCGGTTGATACCTACTGTCAAAACTACACGTACATGCGAACGTACGGGGGATCACAATCCATTCCGCAGTGTTTCTAAGGAACCTCTAAAATGTAATGGTGAGTGTGTCATAGTTTCTGTCAACTTGAACCGTTGCCAAGTGAGTGTTAGCTTTTGCCCCTTCTATGCAAAAGCTTTTCTCTTTCATGTTGGTTCTCGTACTTGCGATCATTGCTTCGCCGGTGCTTGCTGCCACGTACTATCCCTCAACATACATGCGGTACGGGGAGAGGTATGCTCCGTATATCGACACATCTTCCACCGTGCCGTACAGCAACGTTTATAATATGAACACGTCTAGGACATATGGTTCTCCATATGGCACGCGTGTGCAGTACGGATCGGCAGGAATCTACGGAACCTATTCCGCTGCGCAATGCCTCTATAAAAACGCACGGGGGGAATGCATGATAGAGCAGTACATCGATCCGGGTAACTATCGACCGGTCTATTCCGCAGCACCAAGGTATCCCATGCCTGTCTACGATAGGGACTATCTCGATTATGAGCGTCGGTACTCGTATCGCGATCGGTATGAGTCGGTCGATGACGATGACTACGACGATTGCGACAGTTCCTACAGGAGCAGTCGCTACCGCAGAAATGATTGTCGGAATATCTGGGATTACTTTGATAATTAGGTTTGGTAGACCAAACCTTATTTCCGTCCCATCAACACCTGCACCGCTTTCGCATACCCTTCCGGCGTACCGGTATCCAGACGCGTCCCCGTGCACTCCAGCCCGTAGATCGGCACGGACGTTAGCTGCTGCGTGAGGGCGTCGATCAGACGGATCTCCTGCGTGTGGTTGCCGTCGATCTTCGCCAATGTCTCGATGGTGGATCGCGGAATGATATACCGCCCGACGATTCCCAACGACGAGGGAGCATCTTCCGGACGCGGTTTCTCCACAAGTCCACGGATGACTTTCAGGCGCGCGATTGTTTCGTGGTCGCGCTCAACGTCCACGATTCCTTTTTGGCTGATTTGATCAGGCTCCAGGTGTTCCAGTGCGCAGATCGCCCCACGTTGCTTCTTATCCAGTTCCTCGTAGGCGTTGATGAGTTGCTGCAATCCCGATGCCTGTCCACGAAACAAATCATCTCCGAAAAGGATGGCAACCGCGTCACTCGTTACCCAGTCAGCAGCCTGCAAAATGGCATGGCCGTCACCGAGTTGTTCTTCTTGGTAGACCACATGAAAATTGGCATCGTCGTACTTCTTTAGGTGCGCGAGTTGATCAAGTTTGCCGCGTTTCCTGAGTTCTTGCTCCAGCTCGGGGTGTTCGTAGAAATACTGGGGGATCATTTCTTTGCCCCTACTGATCACGAAACAGATATCGCGAATCCCCGCGTCCATGCATTCATCGACGATATGCGCGATGATCGGTTCGTTGCCAATGGGCAGCATTTCTTTCGGCACGACCTTCGTCCACGGCAGAAACCGTGTGCCGAGCCCCGCAACGGGGAGAATCGCTTGCGTGATTGGCATTGCGGGGATTGTAACAGAACAAGAGCGTCCTTCTTCATAAAACACAAGAGATCGCGAAAATTCTTGCAAAGCTCAAATTTATCGGTATAAACCCTCTTCCCCGTAGGTTTTCTAGTATCGGGGATGGAGTCAGAATTGACTTTAGCGTCAAATTTGACTACAATGATCTGATTTTTCCACTTTCACATTTCACTTTCCAGTTCTTACCGTATGGCAACCACAAAGCAAAGTTCACTCGATAAAGTTCAGTCGCTCTACCTGATGCAGGTGGAACTCTGGAATTTTCTGGATGAATCGAAGGCGGATTCCGACGCGGTGAAGAGCGTGCAAAAAACACTAAAGGATTTCAAAGCGTTGCTGAAAGAAGTCGACTGGCAAGTGATGGGCGGCGAAGATGTCTATGCGAGCCTGCAGATGATTCCGTTGGAAGTCAGTCAAAAGTTGAAGAAAACAACCCCACGTACATCGGCGATCAAGAAAGGGTCGGTAAAGAAGTCAGTTGTGAAGACTGCTTCTGCGAGGAAGACGAAGGGGAAATAGAGGATGCAGAGGAAACAGAAGATGCAGAAGAGTTAGAGGACTGCTGCTCTACCCTTCGCTGATCCGTACGATTTTCACTTTCTCTTCTTTAGGAATGATCACCTTGAGTATGGAGTCTTTCGAGTACGTTGCGCGCACTTTCTTCGGATCGATCACCACGGGCAGCGTAATGCTGCGGGAGAAATCTCCCCAGAAACATTCCTGCAAGTAGTACTGGTTTGCCGGAACGGTGTCGCTGGGGCTGCGTCTTCCTTTAATCGTCAGCACTTTTTCATCCACTTCGATATCAATGTCGCTGAGTCGCACACCGGCGATGGGTGCGCGGATGATGTAGTAATTATCCATCTCGTAAATGTCGACGGCGATCTGCCCGGCCTGCCCCGTTTGTCCGGATTGAACATGCGAAGGCGCGTCGCTCCGTACGTCTTGGTGCTCCTCCAATGAGAGCCCGGGCGCAGCATGCTCCGCCTGTCCGTTACTGAACGCATTGAAGATGCCGTGGAATGGAGAGGGTGCCATTTCACTACAGCTTACCGACATTTGGTGCTTTAGTGCAAATTGTCGATGTTGCATAGTGTCGATGATCACTGAGTAGTGATCGGTTTGATCGGCATATAATTGAAGCTCACGAAGACATAATGTGATATACTGCGACCAACACTTCCACTCCACCCACCCATGAAACGTTCTACCATTATCATACTTGCAGCGATCGTTCTCCTCTTTGGATGGGGATACCTAAGCTACAACGGATTCGTAACATCGTCCGAGGCGGTCGATGGTTCGTGGGCTCAGGTGGAAACGCAATATCAACGCAGAGTTGATCTGGTTCCTAATCTCGTCGCGACCGTGAAGGGTGCTGCGCAGTTCGAACAGGATACGTTCACGGCAGTCACTGCGGCACGCACGCAATGGATGGAGTCCTCCGGTCGTTCGGAGCGGGTTGCTGCCGCAAACGGCATGGAGGGCGCCCTGAGCAAGCTCTTACTCACCGTAGAAAGTTATCCGCAACTGCAGGCGACGCAGGCGTTTCGTGATCTTATGACGCAGCTGGAAGGAACGGAGAATCGCATCGCGGTCGCGCGCAAAGATTACAACGAGCAGGTGCAGTCGTATAACGTCAAAGTAAAACGTTTCCCTGCTATGATTCTTGCAAAACTCTTCGGATTCCCTCCTGCAGAATTCTTTGATGCCGCAGCAGGCGCGGAGAATGCACCAACGGTGGAGTTCTGAGAAGAGTGATCGGGAATCGGGAATCGGGAATCGGTAATCGGGAATCGGTAATCGGTAATCAGTAATCAGTAATTGAGCAAAGCGAATAACCGATCACCAATCACCGATAACCAATCACCGATAACCAATAACCCTGTATACTCATTCCATGCACGTACTCAATCGCGCACTGCTACTCACTGCGGCATTCTGCGCATCCACAACATACGCATATTCCGTCCCTGATGCTAACGGTTATGTAACCGACATGCCAAGCGTCCTGACCGCGGAGGAAGAGAAGTCTCTGGAGTTTGATTTGCAAAATTACCGAGGACAAACGAGCAACGAGATCGCGGTGCTGATTCTTGATGCGTTGCAAGGGGAAGATATCTCCGATGTTGCAGTTGAGGTCGGTCGTGCATGGGGAGTCGGTTCCAAAGAGCATGACAATGGCGTATTACTCTTGATTGCCATTGAAGACAGGAAGATGTTTATGGCAGTCGGATACGGCTTGGAAGGTGCACTCCCCGATCTGGCGGCAAAGAGCATTATCGAAAATGAGATCACGCCGCACTTCAAATCAGGTGACTATTACGAGGGGATTCTCGCCGGTGTTGGAGCAATAAAGGCACAGATTGCCGGAGAGTATACGGCTCCGCAGGATGAAGACTTACAATTCAATAACTTCGAGGCGGGTTGGTTTGTTGTCATTATTCTCTTTATTAGTTTTCTGGTGTTCTTCGTTTTCTATCAGTTCGTTGTCGGTTTCCTTGTGACGATTGCTCCGAGCAAGAGCTGGTGGGAAGGTGCATTTCTCGGAGGACTATTTGGGTTCTTCTTCGGTGGATTTGCAGGTCTCATCGTCGTCTCCATTATCGGAGCGATTACAGATTTGATAGCATCATCACTATACGTCCATAACAGCCTGTTTCGCACGTTCCTGCAACGAATGAAGAAGAAGTACGGCAAAGGCGGGATAGGCGGATGGTTCATCGGTGGCGGTCGCGGTGGTAGCGGCGGAAGCAGCGGTGGAGGCGGAGGTTTTGGCGGCGGGAGTTTCGGTGGTGGAGGAGCGGGAGGAAGCTGGTAAAAATGGATAGTGGATAGTGCAGAGTGGATAGTACAAAGTGGATAATGGATAAAGCAAAGTGGATAACAAATAGAAGATAAGCACTTTATCCACTATTCACTATCCACTATCCTTTTCTCAACATGTCACTCACCCAAGCCCTCTTCCTCGGCGTACTGCAGGGACTCACGGAGTTTCTTCCAGTCTCAAGCTCGGGGCATCTGGTACTTGCCGAATTACTACTGAATTTTCATGTCGATCCCACGGATATGCTGGGGTTTAATGTACTCCTACATGCAGGATCGCTCGTTGCACTTCTCCTTGTATACGCTCGAACGTGGTACACACTTCTGATGGCGCCGTTTCGGCGAGATAAAAAAAATTCCATCATGCTGATTCTCTTAATTGTAGCAACCATACCCGGCGCTGTAGCCGGATACTTTCTTGAAGCGACGATTGCCATGTATACGCAGACGCTGCTTGCCGTCGGGATCGCACTGGCGGGAACAGCGTGTATCTTGATACTCGGGGAGATCCAACCGCAGCGCAGCAGGAGCTCTTGGCACAGGTTGCTGCATCGAGGCGAGCAAAAGGCGGAACCTCTGACCATCCGCTCTGCAATCTTTATCGGCGCGGCACAGGCAATAGCACTTATTCCGGGCTTCTCACGCAGCGGGTTTACCATCAGTGCGGGTCGCATGATGGGTCTGGAACGCAAGCAAGCACTCGACTTCTCGTTTCTTATGGCCGCGCCGATTATTGCAGGCGCGTCAGTACTCTCCGCAATCAACCTACTGACCGGCGGGTTGCACGTTCCACCCGCAGATCTGACAATACCGGCCGTCATTGCGTCGTTTGCCACAAGTCTCTTCGCCATCGTGTTTCTTCGCGCGTTCGTTGTCTCACGCAGTCTCGCGTGGTTTTCTCCGTACCTGCTTATCGCATCGATTACGGCGATTTGGGTGGCGTTGTCGTAAACAATTTTTTTTCCTTGCACACATCAGTGGAGTCAGTACAATGCAACAATCTACGAACAGTGTACTTATTCATTCCGATTTTCCACCCAAACTCATGTCCACCGCAGTGCTGAAAAACACCATCCGCCGTCTCCGTTTCGAGAAATCCATGACACAGGAAGAGTTGGCGTTGCGTACCGGCGTCAGCCGTCAGACGATCATGAGTATTGAGCGTGGCGATACAAACCCATCCGTGTTGCTTGCATTTAAAATTTCATCCGCGCTCGAGATGCCGATTACGGAAGTATTTGCGATGGAGGGAACGTTGGTGCCGGTTTGAGGTTTGAAAGGTTTGGAATGTCGGGAACGTCGGAAGGATTTGCTTTTCCAACCTTCCAAACTTGTCCGACCTTTTAAACTGCACGCAGATCCTCTATAAACAACTGCGGTTGCTTCTGACCATTCCATGTATCGATGCCTACGCGAACAACAGCATCGATGTTTCCATGGGGAATTTCCACGGTTCCCAAGTGAAAACCGATGCATTTCGTTCCCGAAATACGCGCCTGCAAATGCGCTCCATCGGTGCCGCAGGAACGCGTGTTTTGCAGAGCGACGCCGCGGAGCAAGAAGAGCGGTTCGGCATTTTGCTGTCCGAACGGTTCAAGCAACTTGAGTTTTTCACAAAAGTCGATCGTGATGTCGCGGGGATCGAGAGCTGCATCGATGATGATCTCCGGCGTCAGCAGATGTTGCTTCACGCGTGCGGTCACGTCTTCGGTCAGCCGGCTTCGCAGTGCATCCAGTGCCTCTAGGGTAAAACTGCAACCCGCAGCCTGCGCATGTCCGCCGTAACTTTGCAGCAGATCGCTGGCGCGACCGAGCGCTTCGCTGATGTTATAACACGCAGGACTGCGCAGTGAAGCGACACATGCGTTTCCATCGCTGTGTGCGACAAGGCTCGGACGGTGGAACTGTTCCGTCAATTTTCCCGCGATCAGCCCGAGGATGCCGTGCGGATACGCGTTGCTGACGGAGAACAGAAACGGCGCCGAGGGATCGATATCCGTAAGCGCCTTGGCATACAGTTCGCGCGTCAGCGCCTGTCGCTGTTCATTGAGACTGTCGAGTTCCGCGAGTGATTCGTTTCCGTGCAGCAATGCCTTCAGAGCAATGTCGGGCTCGGCCATGCGTCCCGCTGCATTGAGTCGCGGTGCAATCCGAAATGCAACGTCCACAGCGCTCAGAGAGCCGTTGCCGGCGCTGCAGCGTTCGCGGAGAGCCGCGATGGGTCGCCCAGAGGGGATTGACGCAAGCGCGCGCAGCCCTAACTGCACCAGACTGCGGTTATTGCCACGCAGGCCGACAAGGTCTCCAATGGTGCCGAACATCGCAATTGCGAGATCTTCTTCCATGCCGTTCCACGGTTGCTTCTCCATGGCACTAATCAGAGCAAATGCCACACCCGCCCCCGAAGGATGCGGCTCGGCCATCGTACTGAGTGCCGGGTGCAGTATGGCAAATGCGGGCGGTACTTCCTCATGCATGCGGTGGTGATCGGTGATGATCACGTCGACGCCGTTTTTCTGCAGTTCCCCAACTTCCATCACCGCGGTGATGCCCGTGTCGCATGTCACAAGCAGCGTCACACCGGCATCGATGACTTCCTGCACTATAGGTGCATGCAAGCCGTAGCCGTCGCGTACGCGGTGTGGCAGCCGTACCCAGGGTACATTGCCTCGGCGCTCCAGCATGCGTACCACCTGCGCAACAGCGGTCACGCCGTCGCAGTCGTAATCGCCAAAAATTCCGATACGCTCGCCGCCGGCAATGGCGCGCTCGATCCGTTCCACTGCCCGATGCATATCGGGATACAAAAAAGGCGAAGGAAGTGTCGGTACCTGCGCGGGATCAATGCCGCGTTCCTTCAGGAGCCTGAGAATCACATGCGATGCGTTGACAGCTGTGGTCTCAAGCGGAAGCACCCAACGCTTGCCGGTGAGTGATAATTCGGTTTGGGTGGCGATGATCATGACAGCAGTATTACGTAGTACGTATACCGTATCACGTATCTCCGCGCTTTTTTTACATACGTAATACTTAATACCTAATACTTAATACTCCAGTATTTCAGGTTCCATCGTGCGTTAGAACGCCCCTGCAATCGCTTTGGATTTCTGCGCTCTGCGCAGGACATAGGCTACGCAGCCAACCATCAGGATAGCCGCGAGAATACTGCCGGGTCCCGAGGGAGTTAAATCATCCGCACCGGAATGGAGAACGTTTTGCATCGGCGACGTGGCTTGATTCGTATTCACGCGATTTAAAAGTCGCATAGTGCGCAGCAGTTCCAAATTGGCGCTGTCACTTAAACCTCCGGTCGGAGCTGCGCCAAAGGCCTGTGCGGAGACTCCGGCGGCACCCGGTTGCAGCATGATGGGATACGCATAGACCGCACCGGCAGGCAATGCCTGTGCGCTGCCATGCAGATCATCGGAGGGAACGGGTTCCGGCTCCGGAGTGGGGTGTTGCAATTCAAACGCGCGCTGTTGTTCGCGTTCGCGCCTTGCTGCAGATTCCTGCGCTTGCATATCTATACGGCTCTGGGAATCGCGCACCGAGGGCGGCATATAGAGCTCCTGATTCAGCAATACTTCTTCAGGACTCATGTACGCGGCAAGAACCGTTGCCGGTGTTGCAAGCGCCGTGAGAGCCGAAAGGAGTAAAACGGTAAGCATCGAAATATTATACAGGATTTTTGTTCAGTAGACAATGGATGAAAACGGCTTCATAGAAAGGAAAAACAAACATCAGCACGCATCGCCTCCACCGAGCACGCACAGGTAGACTTCGTGCTCATCGAGTACGCCGTCGCCGTCGCTGTCGTTCGTGCGCGGATCGTATTCATTGTCCCCCGGTTCGTAGATACCGTTGATGTTCTTATCTTCTCCACGCAGGTCCTGCCCCTTGTTGACCTTGCAGAGTCCGTCGCAGATTCCATCGCGGTCGGTGTCCCATTGCATGGGATCGGTTTCACTCGGATCGAAGCGACCGTTACGGTTGGTATCTTCCACGCCATCGATAATGCCGTCACCGTCACTGTCGCGCTTTGTCGGGAACGTTCCGGCATAGAAGACTTCCAGACCATCTAACACACCGTCGCCGTCCGAGTCGGTACTGTGGATATCCGACCCATAGGAACGTTCCAATGCGTTATTCAGGCCGTCCCCATCGTCATCCGCGCCGACCGGAATGGCTTTGGCGGTCATGACGTAGCAGGTATCGCCTCCCGTGAAGATTTCCACTTGGTGGCGAATGTACGAATTGGGAGTCGACTGCGTTTCATTCAGATCTTGATCCGTCAGATTCTTAAAGACCGAAAACGTCCGCTTGCGCTGCGCCACGAGTTCTTGGCGGCGCGCTTCGCGTTCGGCCTCAGAAAGAAACATGTCCCCGGGGAAACCGCGTTTCGTATTGGCTGCAGCTTCCGTGAGGTTTGCAGGAAAGCAGTATCCCCAATAGCGGGTGGTATCGCCCTTGCGTCCGAAGAGCGTCTTTCTAGTAATGCGCGTTATCTCATCAGGAATATGAATGATGACATTGGTCTCTTGCGGGATTGTTGTGCCGGAGAGAATTTGCGCCTGTGAAATTGTAAGCCATTTTGTGTTTTGTTCTTTCAACTGTTGCGGAATCAGGCGTGCCTCTATTGCACTCAAACCACTTTGGGAAAATCCGTAGGCAATAATAACCGCGCAGATGCCACCGAGCGCCAGTGTTGCCCATTGCATGACACCGCGCAAAGAGTGTGTGTTGATCGGAATCATCTGGATAGTATAGCAGAAAATCTGACAGTTATCCTGTACTAATAATAGTATTATGCAATATTTTCAAATATCAGCACGTGGATCGGGAATCGGTGAATGGGGATCGGGAATCGGTTATTCGATTGGCCCGATTACCGATTACCGATCACTGATTACTGATAACCGATCACTGATCACTAATCACCACTCACAAATTCCGCTATCCTCTCTCCATCCATGCCAAAAGATCCCTACGCCATTCTCGGCCTGCAACGCGGTGCTTCCGAAACGGACATCAAGCAGGCGTATCGCAAACTCAGCAAGGAGTGGCACCCGGATAAGCATAAAGGTGTTAAAACAGCGGAGGAGAAATTCAAAGAGATCAATCAGGCATACGAAATACTTGGCAACGCGCAGCGCAGGTCGCAGTACGATCAATTCGGTTCGACCGGCGGCCAAGGAGGGGGAGGG
>CAYGDT010000051.1:0-10238 GCA_964348745.1 uncultured Candidatus Peribacteria bacterium | reverse complement strand
ATATATGTTATGTCAATTCTCGCAAACTATGCCATTTTTGGCAGCTTTTGACATGAAATGTACACAAACACTAAGGAGCTCCAGCCGCCTGATGGCTACGGACGGCTAACAGTTGATACCCGCCCATACCGAACGTCGGTACGTTCGATTGGGAAGCATGGGTGTCTCAAATTGAATTCGAGTCAAACCCGAAACGTTGTGCGAATAAATGAAAAGAGAAAATTGATTTTTGTCTTGGATATTTGCACAATAACACCTTATGCAATTTGGTAAATTACCATCAAAGGCAGAAGAGTTTAATTTTTTAGTAGATCTAGAAAATGCATGGGCTTGGGACAGCGAATATTGGAATCTTGTTTCAGCCAACTGTGTCGACACTCTTGATGACGAAAAACTAGAACTTGCCCGCCAATCTATCATCAGAAAATTAGAACGTATAGAAAGAATACTGCAAGACGGTATAGAAAAATCAGCGGATGAAATTACGCTCGAAAGACTATCCATTGCTCAAAGATTACTCCATCCCCTAAAATTACTCAGTGTCTTAGCCCAGCAGGCTGAGACAGTAGCTTTAAGATCAGAAAAAAACCTGAGAGGTATCAGGCATAAGTTCCGATACATTTTAGTGCAAATAGTGGAAACACAGTGGGCGAGAGGGCTTGATACAGATGATATACCGGAACATCTGGATGGTGATGATATTCCAGGTTTCAGAGCACATTATGCAAAGATATGGCTGGGACATGATTGATAATAAATTTTTAAAATACCAGTAACATACTCCTATGGAACACATCGTCACGCCTGCAGATACGGATCAACAAATGTTTGATATGCACTTGCAACAATTACCACCGTCTACGCGAGAATTTTACCAAGCATGTAGCCATTCACGATATGGCCCTCATTATCGCAAACTATTGCTCCGCTATATGCAATGTGAAGGCACTCCGGCTGACATCATTAGGATGACAGCATTCAATCTCCATTTTGCTGCATTCGATTTGAGATGTCGTATTACAAGGGCGATATCTCCGAAGCCATAAGTCCGGCATTTTGAAATTCATCGCACAACACGGGCGATGCGGTTCACCGCCGCGCGCCTACTCCGCACACGCTTGCACCTGCTGAACGCTATGGATTACACATAAGATATGTGGCCAGAGAGAGACCCTTTTGACCGCTTATTGCGTGATATGTGGTATATCCGTCTTCACTCAAGAGAGCAGGGTAAAATGCACTCTGTTTTGTTAAGAGCGGATTCTTCACATCAGTGATTTCTCCCGTAGCAATATCGATACTCTTGAACGTTTTGTCCTTTTGCATCACAACGAGTATTCCTCGACGAAAGTCGGTATACGCAACGATGCCAGGCACCTCCGTAACGACGGGATTTTGCGTACTATACTCTATAATATTGGACTTCCAGTTGCCATTCAGAACAATTGTACGCACATCTTTTCCAAACTCCGCAGTATAGACGCCATTGGGGATATTTATTTCTTTGGTGATACTCAATGTCTCAGGGTCAATACGGAGAAGATAGCTCTGTATGGGTTGCAATGTACTGGGATCTAACGTCCTGACAGTCGTCCATAGGGTATTGTTATCTATCAGCGCATAGCCGGGAATCCACCCAATGTATCCACCTTTTGCAGACTCATTGCCAATATCCTTTTTGAATACAAATTTCTTCTGCCCGTTTGGATCAAGATTATTGATAGAGTACGAATACACAAAGAGATCGTTGGTCTGTTTGCCTTTATTAGCAAAGACCAGCAGATTGTTGTCTGACACTGCCATGTGCGAAATATACAAAGAGCTAGACCTTGGACTGCTACCATCGGCATTATAAGCGATATGAATAAGGCTCGGATCAATCACTACTTGCCCCATAAGCTCCATCGTTGATGCATCGAACGCGACAATAGAATGTGTCTGCAGATGAGCAGACATAACGCCAAAAATTTGATTTGTCTGTTTGTCGTAGGTCAAATTATTCAAGGAGGACATCCCCGCAGGTAATTTTGCCGCGCGGATACCTATGGGATTCAGCGATGGATCTAAACGTACAAGATATCCTTCTACCTCTGTTTCGGGTGATTGAGAACATATCGTACCCGTACAAGTTTCATATCTAAGTCCTCCTCCAAAACTTATAAAAACAGAATCACCCACAATCAGTTTGTCACCGAACGACCACCGTTGCAGACCTCGCAATGGCGGAAATTCTTGATTGAAATTTTCATCTGCGTTGCCAACGAGCAGTGCCATCGGTGCAGTGTAAGTTTGGTGATTGGTACCTTTTGGAAGTGAAAGCATCGTGCTTGCCACACTGAGGATACCACCATTATACTGTTTCAATTGCGGCGGTAATCCCGGAGAACCGAGAGTGAGAATGCGATCATGCAAATTTGGATTTCGAACGTTCGAGCCTCCCGGACTGTTTAAGACAATATTGCTAATGGCGCTGCCATTCACCGTTTCTATGACCCAAGGAACTCCGGTGTCTGAAGACAATGCCAAAGCAACACACTCTCCGGTATTCACTCTGATCAACGCATACGAATCACTTTGGTAGGCTGCTACGGCATGTACCTTTTTCGCGTTACTCGGATCACAAACTTTTGCAACAAAATCCCCATTTTGCACCTTTTTCTGGAATTCCATCAATCTATAGTTTCTACCCGACATATCCACCACATCATCATTGGCAGTTGGAAACAACGGTCGCAAACTTTCCTCAAGAGCACCGGTTGCAATATTAAGCACCGAAAGTGACGGACGTGCAGTAGAAAAGGCCACTACATATTTATTATTTTTTGCAATAATTGGATGCACAATTGAGCTTAGAAACGTTGTTATTGGAAAATCCATTTTAAAATTCACAGATGAAAGTAATTTATAACCCAGAGCATCTGTATGGCCGTCATGATCATTGTCGATGCCATCAAGACACTCCGAAATTTTCTGGGTACACGTCGCAGGTGCGCCATCGCATGTCCAACCCTCTTCGATAGCGCACGTTGCGCTGCAGCCATCTCCATCGTCATTGCGCGCGTCATCACAAGTTTCACCTTGATCATCGATGCCGTTGCCGCAATTCAGCGAGGTGGCAATTTTGACGATCACATCCGAAACCTGCTCTATAGCCTGCGCTTGCGTGATGGTCCCAGCACTCCACTGAACAATGATAGCCGTGACGGCATCCAGCGCCCACTGGGGCGTGGTATCACTCTCTTGCAACACCTGTGCGGGTAGCTGCGAGTTCGGCGCACGCATATCGAGCATGTGCCTTCCTTCTGCAAGCAACACAATGGCGCAGAGAACGAAAAGCACTATGAGTTGCGGCAGCCGCTTATGTGCGCTTTTTGATAGCATTGAGTGTACTGTAGCAGATGGCCGTCCTTATTGAGTATTATTCCAAAAAACTGAGATTGTTCTGCTATCACTGTTCGTCACCGCAAGATCTGCCTTACTGTCATTATTGATGTCGCCGATTGCCACAAAATTTGGCTTCGAGCCGGTCGTAAAATCAATGTTTTCACCGAAGACACCATTGCCGTTATTCGGAAAAATAGAAACCAAATCGCCGGTGACATTTGCTGCAGCGAGCTCTGCCTTGCTATCACCATTGAGATCGCCAATGGTCATAGAGTATGGATGGAAGCTCATGATATGGTCACTCTTGACAGCAAAAGTGCCGTCACCGTTATTCAGGAAAAGAGAGATTGAATCGCTGTTTAAATTTGCGACGGCGAGATCTTGCGCACCGTCACCATTGAGATCTCCGATGGAAACGATGTAGGGATATTCTCCTGCCTCATAATCAACCTTAGCCGCAAAGGTGCCATCGCCATTATTCAGCAACGTAGAGAGCGAATCACTGTTTGCATTTGCAATAGCGAGATCTGCCTTGCTATCACCGTTAAGGTCCCCGATTGCAACGGAACTTGGAGATTCACCCGTCGGGTAATTCGTCCGAATTCCTGTGAACGATGCGCTCCCCAAAACTATCGAAACAAATGAGTCATTCGCCACGGCAAGATCACTATACGCGTCGCCATTCAAGTCCCCGATTGCAACGGAGAATGGACTCGATGCCATTCTATAATCGATCTTAGATCCGAATGTACCATTGCCGTTATTCCGGAAAATGGAGACTGAATCGCTGTTGAGATTTGCAACGGCGAGATCTGCATGGCCGTCGCCATTCAAATCTCCGATAGCAACGGAGCCAGGAGATTCACCCGTAGGATAATAGGTAGTCGTCAATGAAAGCCATCCCCCCTTCGTCAGTAACACAGACACTGTATTGGTCTGATTATTCGGCACGGCAAAATCTGCCATGCCATCGCCGTTCAGGTCTCCGAAAGCAACGGACCATGGCCGTACGCCCACCCCATAATTCTTCTTCCCGAAAGAGATCTTCTTCATCCGGCAAATATTCGGCGTTCCGGAGCAAGCATAGCCAGGTTCTACCATACACACGTCGCTGCATCCATCACCCGAAATAAGATTACCGTCATTACACGCACCCGAATCACAATCTTTGGGCTGCGTCCCTGTCGCCAACTCTACGATAATATCCGTGACCCGTTGAATAGCCTCGGCTTGGGTGATTGTACTAGAGCTCCATCGGACAATGACATCTGCAACGGCATCCAGCGCCCACTGGGGCGTGGTATCGCTCTCCTGCACCACTTGTGCAGTAAGCGGAGGTTGTGGACCAAGAATATTCAGCATGTGCGTTCCTTCCAGCAGCAACGCCATGCCAGAGAGTACGAACAGAAGTGCTAATGGAGCCAGTCGCTTCCGTGCATTTTTTGAGAGCATTGAGATTACTTAAGAAGCAGTTGCGTCGCGTAGTCGACGATGATTTTAAAGTCTCCTGACGGCTTCGGTGGGGTTTTTCCTTCAGTAATGCCATCCACCACGCCGTCGCAATTAACGTCGTCTTCGGGAGTCGTTAGGCCGGTCTTAACGCGCTGCACGAAAGCTTTTGGCACGTTAAGAATATCTGTGAGGGACGTTTTCCCTGCAAACAGAGCCTGTAAGTTTGCATCGGCATTGCATGATACCGAAGAGCTCACGGCAGAACTTCTGGCTGAGGAACTAAGATTTTCATCGATGATGAGAGATCTACTAGAGCTGGAGCTTGCAGAGGATGCCTTGCGTACGCACTTCGTCGGAGCACCGTCACATTTCCATCCCTCTTCGATAGCGCAGGTTTCGCTGCATCCATCTCCATTATCGTTTCGCTTATCATCGCACTGTTCGTCGTCCGCTGTTCCCTGCTTTGCATCCTTGCCAAACGGCTGGAAGACCCCGTCGCCGCAGTACTCAATTTTACAGTCGGATGTGCATCCGTCGAATGAAGCGACAGTGCACTCAGCACCTTCTCCGCACTGTGATTGATCGGGCCAGCCCATGGTAGTGCAACGGATAGGGTTTCCCTGCTCGTCACGCATTGCGTTTTCCGGCCAGGGAGCGACACCATCTTTAAAGCAGTAGCCTCCGTCATCGCATTCTTCTTTCCAGATACGGTCTCCGTCGGGCGTTAAGATACCATCTTCATCGAGATACCCGTCTCCGCAGAATTCTACGGTACAAGCGGCATTGGGGTGATCGTCGCCGCTGCATCCATCACCCGAAAGGAGATTGCCGTCATCACACTCTTCTCCATCATCTGTATCCGCTCCACCGAGAGCCGGATCTCCATTGCCACAGACAGGAGCCGAAGGATGCCCTGCATTGCACGGATCTTGCACGTAATTGATGACATTGCCGTCGGCATCGCAACGCGGATACTTCGTACCGTCTTCACATCTGCCCGGCTCACAATCTTTGGGGGGCGTCCCTCCAAGGCTTGGAATGAGGAAGGAACAGGAATTAGTAGTTGCATCGCACCAGTAGCCAAGTTTTCCTTTGCAGAGATCGCTGCAACCGTTGACGCTATCGCATGATTCACCGTCTTCCACGATACCATTGCCGCACACTGCATTGAGATACAATCCTGTTTGCGGACTGAATGTCATCTGCGTATCAGTACGAATGTAATAGAATTCGTATGGAAGGAACTGCTTCAGGCCGTAATCGCCCGGATTGTTTTGCTTATACGCCGCTGAGAGAAAGTAATTCGGCGCTTCGAATGGAGGCTCTGTTCCGTCGAACCGATACACAAGCCATTTGCCTTCACCTTGTTTCTCCGTTCCCTGATCGATGGGCAAATTTTCACCTTCCAGATAGCGAAGATAGACGTGCGTGTCAGCGGGGATGTCCACTTCTTGATTGGCATCGGTTAATTCCAGAAGAAGCTTATCGTCCGTACCTTGCGCTTTCACCGCTGCATGCGTAGCTATGATCGATGCCACGAGGAGTACGAAGGTAACGATGGAGTGTTTCAGTGATGATGATTTCATACTGTGTGGATGGAGATAATACTGAGGATGATACTAGTGTACTGCAGTTTAATAATAAATTTATGCGCCGGGAACAGCGACGGAGTATGTACGGCCATTCCAGAGAATCTGGAACTGACCGTTTACGTGACCGACTATCTTGACGGTGTGTTTTTGCGTTCCCGTACCGAGCTTCTCACTGCCGATTTCACCGGATTGCCAAACACCGCCTACGCGTTTGACGACAACAAGACGCGATGTTTCTTGTGATAGCAGCGGTGCATATTGCGGCGTTTTAGCCCACGCGAGGAAGACGAGTATCCCATCGCCATTGGGGAGGAATGACGATTTCTGGAACGTCAAGCTGTCGTTATAAATCTGCTTGAGTTGCGACCATTGACCGTTATTCCATTCCATCATCACTGTGCGCCAGCACAGGTATACCTGTTTACCACCGCACAGATGCTTGCGATCACCGTTACTGGTCGATGCACTGTCGTATTGTTCATACGTCCATACGAGTACAAATCCATCTTCTCCACTCGGGTACATCTGCACGGAACCATTCAGCATGATCTTGCTCTGTAAAATGTCGACTCCCGTCTCATTCGGCGTTATTTCTGCCCAGCCAGTTTCCGGACGGTACAGATGGATATGAACGCGGCCGTACTCGCAACGTGAGTCTCGGCCATACTCCGCTTCCGGATAATCCATCCACTGCACCACACCAGAGCCGTCTCCGAAGGCAAGTGCTTTGTATTTGGGATACGATGTACAGACGTTTACCACACCGCGATCGGGTCCGGCGATATTATTCAGTTCCTTGATATTCCATGCTGGCGGCGGTTTCCAACCGGTTGCCAAACGAACAATGACTTCGTTGATTTTTTCTACCGCCTCCGGTTGCGTCATGGCATTGGAGCTCCAGCGAACGATCGTTTCGTTGACGGAGTCTACCGCCCATTGCGGCGTTGCGCTCTGCGTAACAACCTGCGCTACCGGCTTCTGCCAACGCATCACCGTATTGGTCACAGAAAGTAAACCGGCGGCAATCGCTATGAGGGCGAGTGCTAGAAAGCCTATGGGACTGGGCTTCGATGTTCGTTTCATAGAAAACAATGGATACTGACAAGTAGTATAAAGGAAAGTTATGCTACGGCGCTATGCCTCTTTTCCTAAAGATCATGTTGGACCTAAGGAGTGCTCAATGTATCTGGTCCTAACCACTGCCACCTGAATCAATAGGGGGTACTGCAGGTGCCAGAACGGAAACGCCTTGCCAAGATTGTACTGTCAACATTCGTATCTTGTCGCCACTCAATAACGAAATTCCCATGCACATCTGCGGATACAAATGTGAGTGAAAATTTAGAGAGAGGATCCACCGACTCGCTGTGACCAATTTCCGTTTCCGGACCGAGCGGTTTCCCTATTTCATTAAATAATCGTCCGAGGAGACGGTCACCAAACCTTGTTTCTTCCCTCCAGAGTGCAAGAACAGTGCCGTTATCACTCCATGCAAGCGTGGGTGCAAATTGCCTTGTGTCATTCTCGCTCAACGCAAATTGATCCGTAGATGGTGATCCATCGGCGTTGTAGACACGACCATACACTCGGCCATTGAATTCTCGAACGATCATGAATGATCCGTTGTCCCTACCAGTAACCTGAAAAGTTCCTTCGTCAATGTCACGGAGATCAGAAACGAAATCGCCGACTCTCACAGCAACGCCCTGTTCCACACCATCAAGTGAATAGCGCTTAAAATAGAGACCTGCATTATTTCCACCAGAGTAGAAAAGTACAACGTATTGATCACCAGCAACGCTAAGAGAATGGCTGAAATCTGCCAATGAAGGCTCACGGATGACAAATGAAGGTCCGACAGGCGCTCCATGTATATCGTATGCCCGAGCTTCAATGCCGCCATTCGCATATTTTTCTCCCCAAGTGACCATAAAAGCTCCATTGTCTGCCAAAGCAACGTGCGGCTTTAATGGCGGGAAATTGCCATTTGATTCAACATCCACTTCTACTTCATGATGAAGAACGTATAAGTTATCCGTCGGATAACGTCGTGCCTTGAGCATCGCATGATCGCGAAAAATGGGAGATGAAGGATACGATGGTTGCAGCCATGCAATCACCATTTTCCCTTCGGCATTGTTATCCATGTCAATGATGCCAAGCGGACTACCGAAATGACTGTCCTGTAATAATCGTGGCAAACCAATACGAACACCTGTCGCATCAAAATCCTGAGTCCTAATCTCATTTTGATCTGCCAGTCCAATCAAAAATTTCCCATCCGGATGACTGATAATTCCACGGGTATATATATTGGAAGATGCCGGATAAAATTTCCCACCCGATTCTAAAACAGTTGGTCTCTTGAGTAATTCAATTGATGGAATAAGCGGTTCCGGACACAGGTCAACAAGGGGCGGTGTCCAACCGGTTGCCAAGCGAACAATGACTTCGTTGATTTTTTCTACCGCCTCCGTTTGCGTCATGGCATTGGAGCTCCAGCGAATGATCGTTTCGTTGACGGCATCTATCGCCCATTGCGGGGTTTCGCTCTGCGTAACAACCTGCGCTACAGGTTTTTGCCAACGAAGGAACGTATTAGTCACAGAGATAGAACCGACGGCAACTGCAATGATTGCGAGAAAGCCGATGGAACTGCGATTGGACGTTCGTTTCATAAAAAAACAACGGATGTTACTGAGCAGTATATGAGAAAGTTAGGCAATTTCGCTATGCCTCTTTTCCCACTCGGCAAATCCTTTTCTTCCTACATTCCAGCGTCCGCGTTCCCGGAACGCTGGTAGCGACTGTTTTTTGGCGAGCGTTGCAAGCAACTGCGCAGAGTGCTCGGGATACTCTTTGCCGATAGAACTCAAGCGCACGATGTCGTCTCCACGCAGATACGCGATGCGTTTATGGAAACTTTCTTTGAGTAACACGGCGAGCAGGTGCTCAAATGGTTTTGTCGATCCGTCGTATTCGTAATCGACGAAGCAGGGGTAATAGTCGCTGTGTTTTCCTTTGTTCGGAACAATGACCGGCGGATAACCGTGCAGCTGCAACTGGAAATTGACGAACGCGCGTCCGGTGCGGCCGTTGCCATCGAGGAACGGGTGGATGCGCTCAAACTCCAGATGAAAAAGTACGATGCGTTCAAGTATGTGCGAAGTATCGTCGTTGAACGCAACGAGAAGTTTTTGCACCAATGCAGGAACGTCTTCGGGTGGCGGAGCAATGTGCGTTCCCACGCGCACGTGTTCGCCTTTTTTTCTGTACCTGCCCGCGCAGTCGTCTTGAATATTGCTGAGCAGCGTGCCATGCACGAGGAGAATCAGTTCTTCCGTCAACGGTTGATTTTTTGCGATCTTCGCCTGCAGGTACTCTTTCACTTTTGCGAGATTCACCGCTTCAAACACTTCCCGCTGCGTGTGGTGTGGCGGCACTTGCTGATGCAGCAGAAGTTCCTCCGTTTCGTTCAGTGTCAGCGTGGAATTTTCGATGGCGTTGGAGTTATACACGGACTCGGGAAGTTCGACTTCTTCGATCAATTTCAGCAACGAATCCTTGCCGGTTTTCAGGTGATCGAATTGCGCTTTCAGCGCGTCGATGTTGTGGAGGGTGGTGGCGTGCATATGACGAGTATTAAGAATTAAGTATTAAGTATTAAGGGAGCCGCGCACCGATGGTGCGCGGACTCCGCCAAAGGCGGAGAAAACGAAGGGAAACCTATCTATGAATGTAATAAAAGATCATTTAATGGTTGAAATATGTAATAATAGTATCATTTTCAACTATTAAAGTCAACCATTC
>CAYGDT010000050.1:0-10263 GCA_964348745.1 uncultured Candidatus Peribacteria bacterium | reverse complement strand
ACGCATGCGGGTGAGAAGATCGCCGATGGGGTCTGTGACGTAGGTCATTATTCTTAAAAGAGGAATCAAAGCTTGGCTACCAAGAAGATTTGGTAACGCCCGGAATTTCACCATTAATGGCAGCTTCACGGAAGCAGATACGACATACTCCGAAGAAACGCATATAGCCGTGGCGACGCGCGCAGAGACCGCATCGGTTGTAGACGCGCGTCGGGAACTTCGGCTTGCGTCCTGCCGCTTTGTCGCGGAGGAATTTATTGAGCCGAGTGCGTTGCTTGAAGACGAGGGAGGTGCGAGCCATAAACAGTATTAGAAGGTGCGTATTATGGAGTAGGAGGAGCGTCTATTGAAGTATCTTCGGTAGATTTTGTCTGCTTCTCTGCCTTCTCTGCCTTCCCCTTTTCGAGCCTAAACGGGACACCCATCTCTTTGAGCAGCGCCATTCCTTCGGCGTCGTTTTTTGCCGTCGTCGTGATAACCACCTGCAGACTGAAAATTTGCTTGGCGTCCGGTGCAGGAACTTCCGGAAAAATAGAGTGATCGCGTAGTCCGATACTGTAGTTGCCTTTCCCATCGAGTTTACTCGGCAACCCGCGGAAGTCGCGAATGCGCGGAATCGTGTAGCTCAGCAAGCGATCGAGGAATTCTTCCATCTTCTTTCCGCGCAGCGTTACGCGGCAGCCAACGACGAGGCCGGCTCGAGTCTTGAAGTTGGAGATCGCCTTGTTCGTTGTCGTGAAGACCGGTTTTTGTCCCGTGATCTTACTCAGACAATCTTCAACGTATGCGTGGGTCTCCTTGCTATCCATCTTGGTTTTATTGATACCAACGTTCACCGTCACTTTTTCCAAGCGAGGTAAGGCATGGAGATTTTTGATGCCAAGCGTCTTGCCGACATTCTTCGCGATCGAACCGCGCAGCCGTTTATGGAGAGTTTCGTATGCCATAGGATTTATGATCCGCGCTGGGAACCTCGGGTACTGCTGCGTTCCACCTGGTCGGGAACGGAATGATCTTCTTTCATGTGCGATCCTTGGTCACGCCCGACAATATCCGCCTGCTCCTCGGCTCCAAAGCCCATTTTCTTCCAGAAAGGAGATTTCTTTGACGGGGATACCGAAGAAACCGGAGAAACCGGGGAGTCCGGAGAAACCGGGGATCCCTGGACTCCCTGGACTCTCTGGTTTCCTTTGTCTCCTTTCACCGACTCTTTTTTCTTCATTGTTACAACTGTCTTCTTAATCTCTTCGCCGCTCTTTTTGGCAATACGTGTCTTCTTACCCTTCTCGATCTTATATCCGATACGTGTCGGTTTCTTGGTTTTCGGATCCAAAACCATGACGTTGCTTGCGTGCAATGCCGCTTCGTATTTCACGATCTCTCCCGGTCGATTGGCACTCGCACGCATGTGGCGCGTGCGCATGTTCACGTCCGAGACGACGACTCTGTTTTTTTCGTGCAGGACTCTGAGAACCTGACCTGTCTTCCCTTTATCCTTGCCGCTGATGATGACGACGCTGTCGCCGGCACGGATCTTCATAATACGTCGGGGGCAAGAGAAATAATCTTCTGATACCCTTTGGCACGCAGTTCACGCGCAACGGGACCAAAAACGCGCGTGCCTTTTGGCATGCCATCTTTAGCGATAATGACACAGGCGTTATCGTCGAATCGTATACCGCTGCCGTCCTTGCGGCGCGTGAGTGTTTTGGTTCGCACGACGACTGCGCGCTCCACCGCCTTCTTCTTTACCGTACCGCGCGGGGCAGCCTGCTTGACCGCAACAACGATCAAATCACCGACACCTGCGTAGCGACGGCGGGATCCTCCGAGCACCTTGATGCACTGTACGCTCTTGGCGCCCGTGTTATCTGCCACGTTGAGGAAAGTTTCGGTCTGGATCATTGTACAGAGGATGCAGAGGATGCAGAGGATGCAGAAGATGCAGAGGATGCAGAGGATGCCGAAGATTTCTTCATTTTTTGCGCTTTGCTCGCCTCATCCGCTCCTTTCTTCTCGCGGTGCATCACTTTCTCGATCGCCTCTTCTTCTTTCAGTTCATCCACGCGAGGCGCTGCCTTGATGAGCTCGGTCACACGGAAGCACTTTCTTTTGCTGAGAGGTTTGCACTCGACAATCGTCACGGTGTCTCCTTCATACAGATCCATTCCATTGGGGTCGCAGAGGAACTTTTTTCTCTTTCGGTAGCGCTTTTTGAAGATCGGGTGAAACACCAGACGATGAACGACAACGCTGACCGTTCCCTGCATTTTTGCCGATGAGACGACGCCTTTTTTAGTTCTCATGATTTCTTGGAGGGAAAGTTCAATACCGTCTTCATTCTCGCCAACTGTTTTTTCTCGCGAATATACTTCGCGCTGTCTTTCTCCTTGCCCAGCTTCACCGTCAGACGCAACTGCACGACTGCATTCTCCTGCTTGACGATCTCTTTTTGCAGATCTGCAGGGGTCATGTTGCGAAGCTCGGCGGTTGGAACGGTTGTAGACATCAGTGGATAATTTTGGAAACAACACGGGTTTTCATTGGCAGTTTGTAACCGGCTAGCTTGAGAGCCACGGTCGCGGCGTCGACGGAGAGTCCGTCCATCTCGAAGATCATCGTTCCGGCTTTCAGCACGATCGACCAGTATTCAAGCGAACCTTTTCCCGATCCCATGGGTACTTCGGCGGCCTTCTTGGTCACGGGAGTTTGCGGGAACACTCGGATCCAGATTTTTCCTCCGCGTGCGACAGAGTGCGTCATTGCGCGGCGTGCAGCTTCGATCTGGCGGGCAGTGAGCTCTCCTGTTTCGGTGCACTTGAGTCCCACGGAACCGAACGCCAACTGTGTTCCACGCGTCGCTTTGCCTTTCCACTGACCGCGGAGACGCTGGACTTTCCGGTGCTTGATCTTCTTGGGTTCCAGCATGATTATTTGTTGAGAGAGGTAAGTCCGGCGGATTGCGCCTGCTTGATCTTCTTAAACACCATTCCCTTATAGATCCAGACTTTCACGCCGATCGTTCCGTAGCTCGTCTTTGCGTGACGGACAGCGAACACCACGTTCGCACGGAGGGTCTGCAGGGGAATGTTGCCTTCTTTAAATGTTTCATTGCGCGCGATTTCCGCGCCGTTCAGACGTCCGGATACCTTGATCTTCACGCCGAGCGCGCCGGATTGCATTGCTTTCTCGATGGCCATTTTTGCGGCGCGTCTGTAGGGCATGCGACGCTGGATCTGTCCTTGCACGGTCTCGGCGATCACCATCGGATCAGCATCGGGATTACGGATCTCCTGAATGTTCACTTCAAACGATCCGCCGAACTTCTTTTCCAAGTCCTTGCGCATTTCCTCAATTGAAGCACCCTGCTTGCCGATAATCACACCGGGCTTGCTGGTGTGGATGACAACGGACGTACGCTTGTTGCGATCAATGTCGATCGAACTGATGCCTGCGTCCGGAAGACGCTCTTCAATGGCAAGTTTGATCCGCATGTCCTGCAAAAAAAGCTCGCGATACTTTGCTCCCCGGGCAAACCAAGTACTCGGCCACGAGTGCGTGATATTGAGTCGGAAGCCGTTGGGGTTAACTTTTTGTCCCATTATTTGGAGGATGCAGAGGATGCACCAGCCTTCGCCGCGTAATACGCGGCTTCGGCCGGCAGGGAAGATTGAGAGGATTGAGAGGATTGAGAGGATTTCTTGGGCGTGGAAGACCTCGAGGTGGAAGCGGCAGTATCCTTCTTAGGAGAGGACTTACCCTTCGTACTCGTGATTATTTTCTTCTCTCCCGCACTTTTTACAGGCTTTTTGGCTGTTTGGGAAGAATTTTTCTTGGTTTCCGCAGATTTTTCCTGCGTTCCATCTACGGTGTCGTCTGCAAACCCCAATATCATATCGATGTGACTTAAGAACTTGCGGATAGGGCGTACACGTCCGCGAGCCATCGGCACGCCGCGATTATACGACTGCGCTTTATTGACGATGAGTGACTTGATAATCATCATTTGGGGATCCTGCTTCTCGTTATGCGAAGCATTGGCCATTGCACTGCGCAGCAGTCCTGCAAGCAGGTGCGCAGCCTTCTTATTGGTGTGCTCCAGCATTTCAACGGCAGCAGGCACGCGCATGCCACGTACCATCTTGGCAACGAGTTGTGCCTTCTTGGGAGCGATGCGGACGGATCGGTATGATGCTTTCATGGAAGAGGTGAGAAACTATTTCTTCGGAGCAGGTGATGGGCTGGCAGAACCTCCGGAGGTTGGGCCGGCGGCCTCGGCGGCGGACATTTTTCCGCCATGGATCTTGAACTTGGTTGTCCAAGAGAACTCACCGAGTTTATGACCCACCATCTGTTCGGTTATGTACACGGGCGTGAAATCTTTTCCGTTGTGGACAGCGAAGGTGAATCCGACGAATTCCGGCGGTATATCGCAGTCGCGCGCCCACGTCTTGATGATCTTTTTATCTCCGGATTCCATCATTTTCATCACCTTTTTCAGGACTCTTGGATCAACGTAGGGGCCTTTTTTGAGAGATCTAGACATAGCGAAGTTAGGTAGTGGCAAAGGATAGACGCATAGAGCTGATAGTTGATAGCTGATAGCTGATAGCTTGATTGGCGGAGCCGATAGCGACAAACAGGTATGGCTTCATAATTATTTCTTACGCTTCTTTCGGGAACGTTTGCGCATAATCAGTGCATCGCTTGCTTTGTGCCGTTTGCGGGTCTTTACCCCGCGTGCCTGTTTGCCCCACGGCGTTTTTGGTCCCCTCTTTGAGCCTATCGGCGAGTGACCTTCTCCTCCTCCATGCGGGTGATCCACGGCATTCATGGACTTACCGAGCACCTGCGGGCGACGCCCCATCCAGCGCATGCGTCCCGCCTTGCCGATACGCACGAGGCTGTGTTCTCCATTGCAGACAGTACCGATGGTTGCGCTGCACTCCTTGCGCACCTTGCGCACCTCGTTGCTCGGTAACTGCACAATCGCGAAGTCTTTGTCGAACCCGACGAGCATTGCCGATGTTCCGGCGCTGCGCACGATAGCACCACCCTTGCCCAAATTAATCTCCACGTTGAAGATTTTGTATCCGGTCGGAATGTTCTGGAGTTGCATGCGATTGCCGGGTTTCACCTTCGTACGATCAGCGCAGACAATACTGTCACCGACGTTCATGCCCTCGGGCGCAAGATGGTAGCGCTTATCTCCGTCGGCATACCGCACCAACATGATGCGTGCGGTGCGGTTTGGATCGTACTCAAGGGATTGCACAATTCCCGGCACTCCCTGCTTATCGTTGCAACGAAAATCGATCATACGCAGGAGTTTCTTGTGTCCGCCGCCGCGATGGCGAACGGCGACTCGACCGCTGCTGGCGCGTCCGGAGATGCGCTTTTTTCCTTTGCTGAGGCGCTTTTCCGGCCGCTTTTTTGTGAGCCATGAGAAGTCTGCAACGCTCCTGTTGCGCTGCCCCGGAGTCGATGGTTTAAGAACGCGGATTGACATCAGGAATGAAAGGAAGCGATATCGAGAGATTTACTTTTTTCGCCGAGAGTCACCATCACTTTCTTAAACGGTTTTCTCTTCTGGATCTCCTTGCCTCCCCCGGCGACACGGGCTTTGCCGGTCGTACGCATAACACGAACACTGGTCACATCAACGTCATAATATTTCTTGATTGCTGCGGCAATATCGATCTTGGTTGCTTGCGGCGCAACGCGGATGGTGTAGGTACGACCTGCACTTTTCAGGCGTTCTGCCTTCTCTGTTACAACTGGGCCGAGAATGATGCGGGAGAGTTCCATTATTTCTTGGTAGATTTCTTGGTAGGCTTTTTGGGAGAGGCTGAGGGTTTCTTCTTGGAGGATGCATCAGTCTTCGCTCCTGAGGGAGCTACGCCCGACAAGCCAGCCTTCGCTCCTAACGGAGCTTCCACCCTTCGCCTCTGGGCTTCGGGGGACAAGTCGGCCGGCAGGGAAGATGCAGAGGATTTTGGAGCGACAGCCTTCTCTTCCTTTCCACCGAAGATCTCTTCCGCCTTTTTAAGCGCATCCACCATAAAAATAATGTGGCGGCTGCCGAGGACATCCACGGGGTTTAAGTACTGCGCCATAACCGTTTTTACGCCGGGGATATTGCGGATGGAAAGCATGAGCTGCGTGTGCTTTTGAGGTGTAACAATAAGGATATTGCGGCCGATTTCTACGGGCATCTTGCTGAGCATGCTCTGTGCGGACTTTGTTCCAATGGTCTCCGGGTAGTTCTCCAGTCCCATGATGATGCCGTTTTTTGCCTGAGCCGACAGTGCACTGCGGAGCGCTGCACGGCGCATGTTTTTCGGCATGTGCTTGGTAAAGTTGGCAATGCTCCTTGGACCGAACGCCTTGCCTCCACCTCGCAGCAATGGGGACCGGACGCTGCCTCTGCGGGCGCGACCCGTTCCTTTCTGCTGAAAGAGCTTTCTCGTACTGCCACGCACCTCTCCTCGATTCTTGGCATGTGCGACCGGCGTACGGGCATTACTCTGCTGCATGATGACAGCTTGGTGCATCAGTCCTTCGTTGATCGCAACTTCAAAGAGACTCTTTGGAAGCAAAGCAGTTCCCTTCTTGGTGCCGGTAGAGGTGTAGACGTCGATGGTCATGATCGAGAGGATGCAGATGATGAAGAGGATGCAGAGGATGCACCAGCCTTCGCTCCTGATGGAGCTACGGCCGGCAGGGAAGATGCGAGGGTGACATAGACGACGGTACCTTTCGGTCCCGGAATCGGTCCTTTAATAGCAATTACATTTCTCTCCATATCCATCGCCATCACGGTACGGTCTTTGAGTGTAATGGTTCTTGGTCCCATGCGACCAGGCATGCGCTTTCCTTTATGGATACGACCCGGTCGTGCGCGCATACCGACTGATCCTCCACGGCGGTGAAAATGGCTACCGTGGCTGCCGGGTCCTCCGGCCATGCCGTGGCGACGCACAACACCTTGGAAACCTCGTCCTTTGCTGGCTCCGCTAATCTCTACCGTGCTATCCGTTTCGAATTTTTCGCAGGAAACGGTCGATCCGGGGTTCAGTCCATCGAGGGAATCCACTCTCCATTCCTTCAGATCTCCGTAGCGGACATTTTCTTTTCCTTTGCGCGATTTCCATGTGCGGGGAGCAACACCAAGGACCACGGCGTTGTAGCCGTCTTTTTCCTTCGTCTTAACCCGAACGATGGTATTGGGTTCCACAGACAAATACGTCACAGGCACGGCATCACCCGTTTTCGGATGAAACACACGCGACATGCCGATTTTCTTGGCAATAATACCGTTACACATTGTCATACTAAACGTAGGTGAAGTATCAGAGGTTCATCTGGCGGGCTTAGGAGTGTCACACTGAGCGTAGTCGAAGTGTGAAACGCGGCCTGCTGGAACATGAATGCATGCCCACATGGGCGTGAATGCTGGGGTAATCTAAGGACGCGCATGCGTTCCGTCAACTATTTACCGACAAAATCAGGATCCGCATGCATCCCACAGTCCCCGTTTCTCTTTTTTTGCAATAGCTTCGGCGACGGCGTACTCCTGCGATTGCGGATGATCGAACCACGGATAGTTACGCGCGTAGCCATCGGCAAGCATCTGCAAACCGACATCGTGTTCCTGCAAAAACACGTAGCGCAGCAGGCGATCGTATTCGTCGCGATCCTCCTGCGGCTTTGCGGTGATGATCACTGTCTTTCCTTCGATCAGTCCACGCAAATACTCCGCAGCTTCCAGCGCGTAACACTGCGGTTTTTTAACGTTGTACTTCTCGGGCGTGTCGATCCCGACAAACCGCACACGTTCCACCGTACCGTTTGCTTCCTGTACTTCCATGGTGTCGCCGTCGATCACGCGCATGACCGTGACGGACTGCCCAAGGATACTCTGATCAACCGACGAATTTGTCATCCTGAGCTCGTCGAAGGATGATGAATTGGCGTTAGAAAGGAAAAATGTATGGTTCGACGAGCTCACCATGACATTTTTCAGAGCTCCCCCAAGGATATCAACCGAAGATGACGCAAAGGAGGATGGAACGGACACAGTCGGTCGCTTCTGTTCCAACGTAGCAGCTCGACAAGCCGTCAGAAGAATACAGGAGAGAACTGCCCAAGAAATACGACGCATACATATGTCATGCTACACTCTTCCCATGTTTTGGGCAGACGAGATCGCCGGCCAGATCGAAGAACGGTTTGCAAAGAAGATACTTGCAAAGACGCCGCTTATTATCCGCGACGAGAAAACACTCTCCGGTCGCGTGCACGTCGGCAGCCTGCGCGGCATCGTGATTCATGGCCTCCTGTCGCAGATTCTTTCTGAGCGTACGATAGAGAACCAGTTCTTGTTTGAACTCAATGACAACGATCCGATGGACGGGTTACCCGTCTATGTCGATCAGAAGAAATACGCTCCCCATATGGGAAAGCCGCTCTTCGCGGTACCCGGCATTAATGAAGGAGACGAGAATTTTGCGTGGGGGTTCGGCGAGGAATTAAAGTCTGCGGTCGCGCCGATGCGTCTGCCGATCGAGTGGTACCACCTACGACCGCTCTACATCGCAGGAACATTCAACGACGTCATCCGCACGGCATTGGAGCACGCTCCGCGCATCCGCGAGATTTATTTGGAAGTCAGCGGCGGCGGCAAGCCCGATGACTGGTTTCCGCTCAATGTCATCTGCCCGCAGTGCGGCAAGATCGGCACGACCAAAGTGACGGGATGGGACCCCGCGCGCGACATGGTAACGTATGAATGCCGCAAGAACTACGTGCAATGGGCGGAGGGCTGCGGACACAGCGGCGAGATGAATCCGTTTGATGGGAATGCGTCGCTCCCGTGGAAAGTGGAATGGGCGGCAAAGTGGAAAGTGATGGGAGTTGATATCGAAGGCGCAGGCAAGGATCACTACGCTGCGGGCGGTTCGCGCGAAGTCGCGGCGAAAATTGCGCGGGAGGTGTTTGACTACGCACCGCCGTTTGATATCCCGTATGAGTTTTTCAATCTTGCGGGCAAAAAAATGAGTGCGAGCAAAGGCCTCGGCGCATCCGCGAAAGAAGTGTCGGATCTGCTGCCGCCGAAGATTCTTAAATTCTTAATGATCCGCAAAGAAGCCCGCGTTCCGATCGATTTCGATCCCGAAGGAAAAACCATTCCCCTGCTGTTTGACGAGTACGACCGCTGCGCGGACCACTACTTCAACCGGCACCCCGAGGTCTACGAAGGCTATGCGCGGCCGTATGCACTTTCGCAGCTCGATAGTGCGACACCGCCGAAAGACCTTTGGGAAATGCGCTTCCAAGCGCTCTCCTTTGTCGTGCAGATGCCGCACCTTGATCTTGAGGAGGAGGCGGAAGAATTGAAGGGTTCGAAGTTAACGAAAGACGAGAAAGCAGCACTGAAGGAACGCGCGGAGTACGTGAAAAAGTGGATCGAAACGCTCGCGCCTGCGGAATATAAATTTGTGTTGCAAGAAAGCGTACCGACGGATCTGGAACTCAACGAGAATCAAAAGAAAGCGTTCTCGGCTCTCGGTAAGAAACTTGCAGATTTAAAAACATGGGACGGCCCCTCCGTGCACGACAAAATCCACCGGACGAAGGAATAATTTTCCTTGGAACCTAAAGAAATCTTCCAACCGATCTACCGTATCTTCCTTGGACGCCTCAGCGGTCCGCAGGTCGGTTGGTTCCTCTCGACGATGCCTCAAGAAAAAGTTGCTGCTATGCTGAAAGAAGTGGGATGAGAAGATGCAGAAGATACAGAGGAGTCAGAAGATGCAACTAAAAAAACCCGCTAGCGCGGGTTTTTGAGAATAGCGGGTCCGGAATCCCTTCCGGGCATCTGTGGATTACCAACCAGTGTCAGTATAGTTCAAATCTCGCTACCTCACCACACTTCGCTCGCTGCGGCGAGCTTCGCGTGGCAAGCCAGCCTTCGCTTCTGACTTAGCTATGGCAGACAGGGGCTTCCTTGCTCGTACCCCCTCCCCCAACCCCCTCCCGCCGGGAGGGGGCTTTGCCTAAAAGGAAACGCTTACCGGGAAATTTTGTAGATGACGAGTTCGAATCTCTCTTGTGTCATTCACGGATTACCAACTAATTCAGTTTATCATGATTTCACAAAAAGACCGGCATGCAACGCGCACACCGGTCTTCGTTCCTTTTTTGCAAATGGTTGTTGTCAGCAGCAAACTTACACGGTCACTGTTGGCGCTGGGAGTGATG
>CAYGDT010000049.1:0-10820 GCA_964348745.1 uncultured Candidatus Peribacteria bacterium | reverse complement strand
AAATTATAGTGATGCATGTACCGCAACTTCTTCTCGCCTTCCATACCTTCGACGAGTTGCTTGTCGCCGGGCGCACCCAGCGTGCAGGTGGTCAGCCCCTGCGTCTCACCGCGCTGAAAGAGCGCGGAACCGTGAACTCGGCTCGGTAGAACATCGACCATGCAACCGATCGGACGGATTTCGTTGAACTTGCGGCTGCTCATGCGGATGCCTTCTTCCAATACCAATCGGCGCATCTCGTTCTTCACGATCTTATCAACCATCCCCGAGCCATAGCTTATCAATTTCTCTTTTTCCTCGTCGTTTTCCACTTTCCACTTTCCACTTTCCACTTGTTCTTTGATCTTTTCTCCTGCTTCCTCCATTAGCTTGTTAAACATGGCGCGACGCTCCAGTTTGGGGAGCGGATCTTTAATCGCCTGCGTGATCGTCGGGAGAGCCCATGACTTGAGGAATTCGTAGGCTTCTTTGTTCTCCGGATCCTCTGTAGGTACGAATTTCTCCTTGCCGATCTCTTTTTGAATATCTGCAAACGCTTTGGCGATTTTCTGCGCCCACTTTTTACCGAACTCAATGGCACGGAGAATCTCGTCCTCCGGAAGCTGGTTGGCACCGGCTTCGATCATGACGATGCGCTCCAGTGAAGCGGTCAGAAACATATCAAGATCACACTTCGTGCGCGCCTCGCAGCTGGGGTTCAGCACCAGTTCTCCATTGATCACACCGACACGTACGGAACCGAGAGGTCCCGAAGCGGGGCAATCACTGAGCACCACGGCAAGGTTGGCCGCGTTTGCTGACGCCACATCGTGCTCGTTTTCAAAATCGTACGAGAGCACGGTGCAAAAGAGCTGAATATCGTTATGGATGCTCTTAGGGAACATGGGGCGCAGCCCTCGATCGATGACGCGCGCTATAAGAACGTAATCATCGGAGGGACGACCTTCGCGCTTGCGGAAGCGCGATCCGGCGATCTTGCCGCCGGCGTAGAACTTTTCTTGGTAGACAACCTGCAACGGTAGGAAATCCACACCCTCGCGGGCTTTGGAACTAAGCGTCAGGTTACTCATACAGACGGTATCACCCATCTGGCAGAGCACTGTGGAATTTGCCTGGTTTCCAAGCATGCCCGTCTTAAAAACGAGTTTTTGATCACCGAGTTCAACAGTGTACTGCTTATCCTGAGCGATGGCGGAACTATTGCCGTCGACGGACTTTTTTCCAATACCGAACATATAAGAGGGAGAAAGAGATGAAGCTCCACCTACGCCCTTGGGCTTCGGCGGACTGTCGCTTTCCTCCAACGCATGTTCTTTACTGATGTGGATTCACATAGCAGTTCTCTTGTCATAGTGAACGTGTCAAAGAGTACTCTTACGTAAACCCAGCAAAGCAAAGCGGCGGCGGAGGGAAGGAGCTGGAACAATTCTAATGGAAAGCACGGTGAAACGGAAGCAATTACCCATTGTAAAATCACAGGGGCAAGGACAAGCCCTACCCCTGTGGTGTAGCTGCAGATCAAAGCGTTTTTCCTGTCCAAGGATCGTACTGCCAGTGAACTGGATAGGGATCGCCTGCGGAGCACGGCCCACCATTGGAAATGCGTTCTCTGCGTTCCCATTCGGCCTCGCCCCAACCTACAGGAGATGTCACATGGAAAAATATAGTTGCATCAAACTTTAAATCGGAAAGCAGCTCTCCTGTATGTGGATGAAATTGCATGTCGATGCCCTTATCCAGTTGCTCAACACTGTAGTCTTTCGGGAAGATGGCCTTTTGCTCCCCTTCTGTCGATTTCTTCTGGGGAACGAGATCATCCGCTCGCAGGAAGAGAACAAGCCCGTACTCCTTCAGTGGAGCTATCCGTTCCTCCGGTACTTCGTAATTCGAAACGATGATTGTAAATTGTGTACTGCGATTTTGTTTGCGAATACATTCTTCTGCAAACGCGGGAGAACTAAACATGTTATTCCTTTCAGAGAATTTGAAACATACTTCTAACCTGATCACTCGTACAAATCCTTGCGACTCCTTTGTTGTAAAAGATCTGCAGCAAAATACCTCGCCAACACAGCGAAGCGCACTACAGACCATTGACCTTCAGAGCGCTGCGCTGCCTATGGCAGCGGTCGCCAAGAAGGATCTCGGATAACGTATTCTAAATTCGGGAAGGACGAGATCATGACACTACCGCTCTTGCCGGCATAGAACGCCTGCAATCGGGCTGCCTCTACTGCGACGTCATGCAATGCACTTAATGCACTGACTGGATTATGCGTGCGCACTTCTTGTAAGCCTGTGGCTGAGAAAGTTGTATTCATGTACCGCTACATCATTACACACCGCACACGGTAAAGCAAGGGGAAATTCTTAAATATCCCAAATATTGGTTGACTCTTGTACCAGTACATAAGTACATTCTTTCTGTACAAGATCATAATATTATTCCAATGCAATTCATAGCCACCGAACGCTGGAAACAAACCTATCCGAGTGCTGTCGTAGGTATTCTTGCGATGCAAAACGTCAGCAATCCTGAAAGTCATGCGGCGATTGAATCGCTTAAAAGGGCAAAAGAGAATGAACTACGGACGCGCTTCGCCGGACAAGACCGGGCTGCGCTGAAACAAATTCCCGAAATCCAAGCATATGAGGCCTATTACGGAACTTTCGGTAAAACGTACCACGTCCTGCTGCAACTGGAATCCATCGCCCTCAAAGGCAAACCCTTCGCAAGCACCGGAGCTCTGGTCCAGGTAATGTTTGTCGCAGAAGTGGGCAATCTCCTTCTTACGGCCGGTCATGATCTCGATATGATGAAAGAGCCATTTACTCTGGATATCGCCAAGGGAACGGAAAGCTATTTGAGCTATAACGGCAAGCCACAGACTCCAAAAGCTGAAGATATGATGATCAGCGATGCGCAAGGCATCACCTCAACGGTGATTCTTGGTCCTGATCAGCGCACGCGCATTCATGCAGGAACAAAAAACGTCCTCTTCGCCGCATATGCACCTGCTGGGATCGGCAAAGCAGCAATGCAAAAGCATCTGGAGGATATCCGCGACGGAACGCTGCTTATTGCGCCTGATGCCATCATAGAGACGATGACGGTGTATGAAGCGTAAGTCTCAAAGCGACACTCGCTTCTTTCCTTGAAGTTTGAGCTTCTTCAAAAAGTACTTAAATCCCCCCTTCCCGTACTGCAGCATTCGCGATCCTCGCGTGATTTTACTAATACTCACGCCAAGGTCCTCGGCAATCTCGCGCTGCGGTACCCCTGCATCCAGCTGCTGAATAAGCTGCCAGCGCTCTACAAGCGATGCGAGTTCTTGAGGAGTGAGGATATCCTCTAAGAGCATCTGCGCTTCTTTTTCGGTTCGCACAGACGCAAAGAGTGTATAGAGCGCTTTGAGATGTTTCGGCGGAACGGGCATGGATAGCAGTATAGCCTAGAACTTGACTGAACTACTTCTTCAACTTATTCGCATCCAGCACCTTCTGATACTCGTCAGGGTCGTTCATTTTCAGGTAATTCAGCAGCGTTCTGCGACGAGCAACTTTACCAAGCAGACCTTTGCGCGCGGAGTGATCTGCCTTGTGTTCCTGCAAATGCTGCGTCAGCAGTTCAATTTCTTTGCTTAAAATGGCAACCTGCACCTGCGGGGAGCCCGTATCTTTCTTGTGGGTCTGATGCTTATTGATAAGTTTCTTTTTTGTAACGCGCTTGATGGACATAGCAAGATTTGAAGCAAATAAAGAAGCATACGCCACGCCGGGGAGGTGCACATGGCAACCAACCCAGCGGGGACGTGTGTCAGTATAGTAAAACAAACATTGAATGCAAGTATTTGACGGAGAATGCGAATGTACCTCCATCCTTTGTTTCTTTTGTTTCCTTTGCTTCTTTTGTTTCCTCAAAAAGGTGGACACGCGTCCACCGTGTGCTACACTGCCGCATCATGACTCCACTCACCATACTCGTCGCACTTACGCTCTGCGGCATCGCATACATCGCCTGGCAAATACGCGGCAATCAAACCAAAGGCGATCCGCACCTGAAAGCGGAACTCGATCGTCGCACGCAGGAGATCGGAGAATTAAAAAATCAGATCGATCAGCTGAAAACCGAAAAGACCGAACTCTCCGGCAACGGGAAAAACATGTTTGCGCAACTTAAAAATCTCGAATCTGAATACAAAGCTGCGCAAAAGGAGCGCGAGGCGCTTTCAAACCGCGTCAACAAGTACGAAAATAAGGAAGACCAGCAACACAAGAGACACGAAGAACTCATCGGTCAGCAGGAACAAGCGCGCAAAGCGCTGGAAGACGAGAAGATGCGTATCCGCCGCGAAGACGAAGAACGCAAAGCGCATGCGCTGGAAGAACGCGACCGCATGTGGAATGCTCACGAGCAAAATGTGATTGCGCAGCTTTCGGAGCTCTGTAAAAAACCGCAATACGGATTCACCGCGTACGACAATACCAACCTGCCGGAAGGATTCCATGGCAAGTTAAAGCCGGACTTCATGATCGGGTTCCTGCAACAGTACGTCATCTTCGATGCAAAAGTTTCTCGATCGCAGGATCTGCAAAACTATGTAAAGGATGCGGTCAAAAAGACGGCGGCGAAGATCAAAGGAAACGAGGACATTTATCCCACCGTGTTCCTCGTAGTACCGACAGAAGCGATTGGCGAGTTGAAACAGAAATCGTTTTATGAGGAAGGATTTTCCTTCTTCATCATTGCTCCGGATGCGCTCGAAGCGATCTTTTCCAGCCTGAAAAAAATCGAAAACTACGAATTCGCGCAGGAAATGGATCCGCAGGAGCGCGAGAACATCGTCGACATGCTCGCGCACTTCGACTTCCACATCGCCACGCGCAACGCGGTGGATTTCCACCTGCTGCAGCACGGTCTTGAAACACTGGAGAAGCTACGCGGGAAGGATTCTACCCTCCTGCAAGAAGTGCTTATTAAACGCCAAAAGATGCGCAATTTAAACGTTTCTACGGCAGATACCAAGCAGCTTACCTCCGACCCACAGATGATCCACGACAAATTGCTGGAGCTGACGGAGCCGAAAGCGAAATTGCAGAAAAAACAACTTGACGATCTACGCTAGGAGAATACTCTAAACCGCTATGCCTACTGACGTACCAAAAACCTACGACATAGCTACAGCTCTCAACGGAGGGCGTAGAGCAGATCAGCTATCCCGCGATCAAGTCGTTCAATTACGCATGGAAATTGTAAACACTATTTGGCGAGCGGTACGCCCGATTGGCGGAGCACAATTTATGCATGAATTTGTATTTAAAAATGATACAGAGTTTACGTGGCAGCATGCCCGTGATATTAGAGGATATTTTCGGAACGAAGAATTCGAGCACGTGACTGAGCAAGATCTGAATTTACTTCTTTCAGCATGGAGAGGACTTTGTGGAGTAGAAATACAACAGTAAGACAAGTGAAAGAAGAACTTATAATGCAATAGGAATTCATACGGTACAATCACCACGTGCCAACCACAGAAGAAATCATCACAGCCAACCTAAACGATCCGCAGCGGGAAGCCGTCATGCACACAAGCGGCCCCGTGCTGATTCTTGCAGGAGCAGGCAGCGGAAAAACGCGCGCACTCACGCACAGGATTGCAAAATTGATCCACGAAGGCGTGGCGCCGTGGGAGATCCTCGCGGTGACGTTCACCAACAAGGCGGCGAGTGAAATGAAGGAACGCATAGAGAATCTATTACACATTACCGAGGGTGAAGATCTTGGCCGCTGGAACCTGAATGCGGGGAAATTGCCCATTATGGGAACGTTCCACTCCATCTGCGTCAAAATCCTGCGCAGAGACATCGACAAGCTGGGCAGAGACAGAACGTTTGTCATCTACGACAGAGACGATCAGGAACGTCTGATGAAAGAAGTACTCAAGGAGATGAGTATTGATGAAAATGAACTGAAACCCAAAGCAGTTCTGGGATACGTCGGGCGATTTAAGTCCGAGGCTCTGCGACCGAGCGAAGCGCAGGCACAAGCAAACACGCCGCGAATGCACCAAGTGATCGACGCGTACAAGCGCTACCAACAAGCCCTCTTCAAAGCCAATGCGCTCGATTTCGACGATTTAATTTTGGAAGTCGTGCGCCTGTTTCGCGAAGTGCCCGATGTGCTCGCACGGTACCAAAACACTTGGAAATACCTGCACGTCGACGAGTACCAGGACACCAACCACGCGCAGTACCTTTTTATCAGCCTGCTTGCGGCAAAACATAGAAACCTCTGCGTCATTGGAGATCCCGACCAGAGCATTTATGCGTTTCGCGGAGCAGATATCCGCAATATTCTGGAATTTCAGAAAGAATATCCCGAAGCGGTGCGCATCAAACTGGAGCAAAACTACCGCTCCACACAACCGATTTTGGATGCTGCCGATGCCGTGATTTCGATAAACCCCGACCGACCGGAGAAGAAGATGTGGACGGAACTCAAGGAGGGTAATTTGGTGGTGGTCCACGAAGTTGCCGACGAGAAAAAAGAGGCGCTGGAAGCGATAAAAACAGTCGACGAGCTGCACAGGCGACACAATGTACGTCTGCAACATCAGGCGATTTTGTACCGTACGAATGCGCAGTCACGCCTCTATGAAGAAGCATGCCTTCGGCACGGCATGCCCTACCGCATTGTCGGAGGCGTGAAATTCTACGCACGCAAAGAGGTGAAAGACGTGCTTGCGTACCTGCACGTGATCTTAAACCCCTACGACACCGTCTCGCTGCTCAGAATTATCAATATCCCCTCACGCAAGATCGGACTCACCACACTCGGCAGAGTACAAGCATTTGCGACGCAAAATGATGGCACGCTGTGGGATGCACTCTCCGGAATCGACCACATTCATGATATCAACGAGCCGACCAAAGAACGTATCCGTTGCTTTACGGAGCTGCTGGAACGTTATCGGGGAAAATCAAAACAAGAAGTTGTTTCGGAGCTCAGCGGCCATTTGATCCATGCAATCGATCTGGAGAAATGGCTGCGCGACGACACCGAAGAAGGCGAAAACCGTTGGGGCAACGTGCAGGAACTGCTCAGCGTCATGCATAAGTACGATATGTTGGATCCGGAGACCAGCCTGATGAGTTTTCTGGAGGAAGTGGCACTCGTCTCGGAAGTCGACAAACTGCAGGATGCCGGAGCGGATGCGCTCACACTCATGACACTGCACCTGTGTAAAGGACTCGAATTCGATCATGTCATCATTGGCGGCTGCGAGGAAGGTATCTTCCCGCACAGCAACGCGTTCTTCGATAAGTCGCAGCTGGAAGAGGAGCGACGGCTGATGTACGTGGGTATGACCCGCGCGCGTAAACACTTAAAACTCCTACTCGCACGCTCCCGCATGCTCTGGGGCAATACCCAAGCAAATGCTCCAAGCAGATTTTTAGATGATCTGCCCGATGCCGTTACCGAGCGCCGGAGCGACGACGTGCTCTCTGCGTTTGCCTGGGCGAGCAAGAAAGGTGAGGAAGGACTCGGCACGGGCGTTCAACCGTTTAGGCAAGGTAGCGACGAATTGAATATCGACTTCAATCAGGATATTGATTTCTCCGATAGCGAAATGAATCAGGATGCGGAGCTTTCAACCGGCGCACGCGTGGAGCATCATGCATTCGGTAAAGGAACCGTCATCGCGATGCGCGGGGATATCGTGGAAGTGAAATTTGATACCGTCGGAAAGAAAACGTTGGTTATGAGTATCGCACCGTTAAAACTTTTATGAAGAAATAGAGGGAATAGATGAAATAGAAGGCTCCTCAATTTCTTCTATTGCCTCTATTCCCTTAATAAGAATAATACGTTCCCCTCGCAAGCGGCTGCTTGTTGATATCGACGAATGTGAACGTCGTAACGCCATCAGTCCACGTGATGTCCCCGGCAGAAGAGATCGTTCCCGGGTCATTGATGGAAAGCTGCAGACCGGCACTCTGGGGGTTCCCCGGTATGGCAATATCGGCAAATACACGGAGCGTCCTTGGCGCATCATCCAATCGACCGAAGGATTCCGGCAGATTGTCGCACGTCAGTAGAGTGCCGACGAGAGTGCACGGGCTGCGCTCAGAGCTGCCGTCGACTTTGATCGTAATCGTACTGAGACTTAAGGTACTGACCATGCCGACATGGAAATCGATGCTCGTAATCTGCAGGTGCGCTCCCGCGTAGCCTGTCGCCCCTTCGAAGTGGAAGGCTCCAATCTCTAAATCACTTCCCGACACGAGAATAGAATTCTCATCGCCAGCATTTACGATCGACGTTATCGCGGACCCGGCGACGGACGATTCTACAAAGGTGGCAGCGCTTGTGTACTGCTCATAGGAACGCGAACTCCAAGCACCAAAGCCAAGCGCACCCATTCTGGAAATTTGAATGCTGCTGCCGCTGATCCCTCCCGCGTCCTGCCGTTTCAGCGCTGCACGAACGTAGAAGGTGTAATCATCACGGTACGGAAGAACGATACCGAGCGATTGAGTGTTCAAGCGATACCGTTTCATGCCGGAAACGGATGAATCCAGCGACGCTCTGCCGAGGAGTTTTCCTTGATCATCGTAGACAAGCATGACATCGATGGAGGAATTCGAGGAAACAAGATCGATGACCAATGCGTCGACGTTGATCGCCTCACTGTTGGAAAAAAGATTCGCCGCGCCGAGTATCTGCGTGACTTTTCCAAGGATCAGCACGGTATCGTCGGTGGAGGCATCCGGCGGAAGGGTGTCGTAGGTGCCGGAGGGTTGAGAGGATGCAGAAGATGCAGAGGAGACAGAGGATGCAGAAGATGCAGAAGATGCAGAAGATGCACCAGCCTTCGCCGCGTAATACGCGGCTTCGGCCGGCAGGGAGGAAACAGAGGAAGATGAAGTCGGCGGGTGGTCTTGCGCATAGCGTAGGTCTGCGAGTTCACCGCGTGAATACGCCAAGAATCCAACGACAAGCCGCGCCATCTGGCCGCGGGTCAGTGCGGAACCGGGGGCGGAATCAGGGAGATCGATACCAAGTTTCTGCGCGCTGCGCAGGTAGATCTCATACCATTGCCCGCCTGCACCATCGACCAGTGGAATGCCGTAGAGACGCACGAGTATCTTGAGCGCCTCTTCATATTGTACCGAACGACTCGGTTTAAAAAGCCACGTTGCCGGATCAGTACCAATCACTGCATTGCCGCTGACAATTCCCATCGCTTTTGCGCGGCAGACGGGAGTGGCAAACCACGCTGCCGGATCGACGTCTGGGAAACATCGTAGTGCAACCTGCTCATTTGATTCCGGCAGGAGCGCCATGGCGATTTTCATAAACTCAGCGCGATTGAGCGGCGTGTTTGGCTTGAATGTCCCATCGGGGTTCCCATGGACGATAGAAAGCTCCGTCAACGTACTGATCGCAATCTGCTCGCTGAAACTGCTTGGAGTATCTGTGTAGGGAAGATACTGCGTGTCATACAACGCAAGCGCCTTGATCGGCAGTAACATCGCAACCAGTAATAAAACTGTTCTTTTCATGGGCAACGAGTATAGCACACTCCGATAGTTCCTGCTCAGATACCACACACTTATACAGAAGTCTGATTCACTGGTTTGCTACAGGCAATGTGATTGGCAACAGAGTATGCGCAAAGCAGCTGTAATTGTTCCAAGGCAAATGCAGACTGTTCAGGCGATAATCGAGCGAGATCAGCAACGCTACGCAGCGTCACATGCGATTGAAGCATTTTTGTGCCATCCCCCGAATGAACAGGCTCATGAATGGCTCTATACAGTTGCACAGATACTCCATCTGGGTTGGCTGCTAAGAATGATGTGAGGCTTTCTAACATAGAATGGCATTCTACTGCTAGAATATGCCGTGTCAACTGACATTATGGCTAACCTGAGAGACGAAATACGGCAATTCTGCGCAGAGCACAATCTGCGTCTTAATACCGATCTGGGACAGCATTTTCTTGTGGATCGAAGTGTTTTGGATGCCATAATGGAAGCAGCAAAGATCCTACCCGGCGACCGCATCGTGGAGATCGGCCCGGGGATCGGCATACTGACAAAGGAGCTCCTGGAACAGGGAGCACACGTCACCGCCATCGAACTGGATGAGCGCATGATTCCCCTACTTCAGAAATATGTACATCATCACCTACAAGCTACAAGCTACCTCCTAGAAGCTCTTCACCAGAATGCCTTAGCGGCAACAATGCCTCGGGAACCATATAGCATCGTCGCCAACATTCCCTACCACATTACCTCGCCGCTGCTGCGCCATGTGTATCTTGAAAGTGCCGGATCCACGCCGCTCAGTATGACACTGCTCATCCAAAAAGAGGTTGCCGATAGGATCTGCGATACCGAGAATGCCGGACTGCTAACGGTGATCGTCGGACTGTTTGGCAGCGCAAGAAAAATAATCGACGTTCCTCCCGCGGCGTTCCTGCCGCCGCCCAAGGTGGACTCCGCCGTCATTCGCATCGAAAGTTACCCGGAACCGATCGCGGATGCGCAGACGATCGATGAAGTCATCAAACTCTGCAAGATCGCCTTCGCCCAAAAACGCAAGATGTTACGGAACTCTTTCGCGACGTTCCACGGAGGATTGGAACTTCTTTCTGCTGCAGCCATAGACGAAAAGAGGCGTCCACAGACACTTTCGGTACACGAGTGGATCGCGCTGGCGAAGGTAAGAATGCAAGCTTAGGAACTATGCATCGTTACAGCTACTGGTTCCTCGGCTCCTTTCTTATGACTGCATTTGCCCTGCAGTGGTG
>CAYGDT010000048.1:4515-10891 GCA_964348745.1 uncultured Candidatus Peribacteria bacterium | reverse complement strand
TTCCAGACGCTTGCGCTTCGTAAGTTCACTTTGGACAGCGCGATAGGAGGTAAGATCTCTACGGCTTCCTTCGCGCACGGTAATCCCGTTTTTCTCGCTCTTGCCGATCTGATTGCGTGATTTTTGATCAATTTTTGTGTTCAACATTTCCAGAGCATCCTGCGGTAATGCAATAACAGGAGTGCATTTAACTGACCGTTGCACGCCTCTCATGGCAGGAAGCATGTCTCCAAACTCCGGCGATGCGTACAGTGTCACTCTCAGCGCGCCTCTTCGCCTTGCTTCCTTAAAAAATGCGTCGATCAGTTGCGACGCCACCTGCGTGCGCGCCGCATCGGAAAGATTTCGAGACACAACGGGCCCTCCTCCGTCTCCGCTCTCGCCGCTGACCATTGCCATGGTAAGCGGTCCGATCTTCCAAATAAATCCCTGCAGGAGGCCGACGGGTGTACCATCTTCCGTTGCAAGAAATCGCACAACAGAAACGCCCCGTATTGTCGCCATTGCCTCTCCCCACTCCCATGTCTGATTCACCGACGGAGCATCGGCGGAAGCGCAGACGGTTTCCCATTGCGACGATTGCGGGCAACAAGTAATTGAAATACGCATAAGAGCACCTGCATGGTACTGGAAGTGGTTTCTACGGAGAAATATACCCTTAAAATCTTGCAATACAGCATCAGGAGATTATGATGGCTCAAACGATTTCTCCACTGAAACAAGCCATGCGAACTGTTTTTATCACCGGCGGCGCCGGTTTTATCGGATCGCACATGGTGCACCGGCTCTCCAAAGACCACAGGGTGATTGTGTTTGATAACTACGTGAAAGATTCCCTCAGTCATCTCGGCTACGACAAGGATCCGAATATCACGATCATCAAGGGAGATATTCTGGATGAAAAACTGCTCTGCGACTCCATGAAAGGCGCGGACTACGTGATCCACGCCGCAGCAATCGTCGGCGTCGTCGATGTCATGGATCAACTGAGAACGATCGAGACGAATATTTTCGGTACCCGAAACGTCTTGGAAGCGGCACGTAAAAACAATGTAACCGGACGCGTCATCGTTTTTTCCTCATCGGAAATTTTTGGAAGCATGGCATACAAAGTGACGGAAAACGATCTCGTACAGTCGGGGCCTCCTTGGGAACCGCGCTGGGGGTACGCCGTGTCCAAAGTGGCGAGCGAGCACTTCGCACATGGGTACCACTCGAGCTACAAACTCCCCATTGTTTGCGTCCGTCCGTTCAACGTCTACGGTGCGGGACAAACTATGGGCGGCGCGATGAAAACATTCATTGCAAAGGCGCTGAAGAATGAAGACATTGTCTTAAACGGCGACGGGAGTCCCATTCGCTCGTGGTGTTACATCGATGATTTCGTCGAATGCATTATCCGCTGCATGGATAATCCAAACGCCATCGGTGAGAGCTTTAATATTGGCAATGCAAAGACTGCGGTGACGGTTCTGGGACTTGCCGAGCAAGTCGTCCGACTGCTTGGCTCCGATTCGAAGATACGTTTCCGCGATCCTCTCCCTATGGAGATTCATTTGCGTATCCCCTGCGTCGACAAAGCAAAAAAGATTCTCGGATGGGAAGCAAAGGTGGATCTCGAAGAAGGAATTGCACTGACTGCGGAAGCGATGAAGAAGTATGCGCAGGTTCATGCGGGTGCTTCCGCTTAATTGGTATACCCATGCCTGATACGCTTGCAATCAACGGCGGAACGCCGGTACGAAAGAATGTCCTGCCGTACAGCAAGCCGCTGATTGATGATGATGACATTGCGGCGGTCACGGCAGTCCTCAAAACCGACTGGCTGACAACGGGACCCAAAGTCGCTGAGTTTGAGAAAGCATTTGCAGACTTCGTCGGTGTAGCCGAAGCAGTCGCTGTCTGCAACGGCACCGCCGCACTGCACGCTGCCATGTTCGCGCTGCGTATCGGCAAGGGCGACGAAGTGATCGTTCCGACAATGACGTTTGCTGCCGATGCAAACGCAGTGGTCTACCAAGGCGGTACACCCGTCTTCGTTGATTGCGATCCCTCGACACTGCTCATGGACCCCATAGCGGTGGAGGCGGCAATTACGAAAAACACCAAGGCGATCATCGCCGTCGACTATGCAGGTCAACCGTGCGACTACGATGCACTGCAGTGGATAGCGCAGAAACACGGACTGCCACTCGTGGCGGACGCGTGCCATTCTCTCGGAGGAACGGATAAGGGTCGCAGTGTAGGATCCATCGCGGATCTCAATGTCTTCAGTTTTCATGCGGTGAAGCCGCTTGCAACGGGCGAGGGCGGCATGATCACCACAAACGACAAGCATCTTGCCGCACTCATGCGGCAGTTTAGGAACCACGGTATCAATTCCGATCACCATGAACGCCATAAAACAGGATCGTGGTTTTATGAAATGGCGTTCCTCGGTTACAACTATCGCCTTACAGACATCCAGTGCGCGCTCGGTCTTGCGCAACTGCGGCACGTTCCCGCTTGGACGGTGCGCAGGCAAGCGATTGCTCAGATCTACGACAAGGCATTTACAATGATCGACGGTGTCACCCCACTCGGGAAACGAAGCGACGTCTCGCATGCGTACCACCTCTACGTCGTGCTGCTTCATGAGCTCAAAGCTCCGCGCGAGGACATCTATAACGCGCTGCGAGCGGAAGGCATCGGAGCGAATGTTCATTACATTCCCGTCCATCTGCATCCGTACTATCAGGAATATTTTGGCACGAAGAAAGGTCAGTTCCCTCATGCGGAAAACGCCTATGAGCGCATGCTCTCTCTTCCGATTTTTGCCGGCATGACGGACAGTGACGCAGCAGACACGGTAAAAGCCGTCGAGAAAGTTTGTGCGGCTTTCCGTTGATCTTGTACGATTCATCTATGACCACTCCCCTTTCAGCATACACTGTCCTCGTGTGCGGCGCCGGCTCCATTGGCAAACGACATGCACGGAATCTTAAGTCTATCGGCGTCGGGCAGATCGCCGTTTTCGATCCGGATGCGACGATGCGAGAAGCGATCGCACAGGAAATCGGCTGCACTACCTACGGCGATTTCGCCGAGGCGCTTTCCACGGAAAACCCCGATGTGGTCTTCGTCTGCTCTCCGACAAAATATCATGTCACGCAGGCGATGGATGCCGCGAATGCCGGCGCGCACCTCTTTATAGAAAAGCCCCTCAATCATTCGATGCAAGGCGTGGAAGAATTAAAGAATCTTGCAGCCAAGAAAAAACTCACCTGTATGGTCGGTTGCAATATGCGCTTTCACCACGGGCCATCGACTGTCCATAAAATTCTTGAAGCTAGCACCATCGGCGATGTAGAGAGTGCAGATGTCCACGTGCTCTTTGATTTCACGGGACGTGCGGATTTAAAAGGAAATCTGGAACGCATCCGAGCAACGTATAATGCAGATCCCTCACAAGGCGGAGCGATCCGCGAGTGTGTCCACGAAATTGATCTGGCGCTCTGGTACTTTGGGCCGGGCGATTTGGAACGCGCGACAAAGATACGCGCGCAGCGTATCGGCATTCCCGAAGTGGAAGGCGAAGCGAAACTTTACATGCTGCATAAAGATGATGTCACAAGTTGCGTGCATCTCAGCTTTATGAACCCTGTCTACAAACGGGGTTGCAGCATTCGTGGAACAAAAGGGTCGATCGAATGGGATTTCACGGAAAACATCGTCAAGGTATCCGATGAACGGGGGAACCCTTCGGCAGCGTACCCTGCACCCGAAGGGTACGAAGTGAATCGGATGTACCTCGATGAGATCATGTACTTTTTTGACTGCATCCAAAGTGGCCGTAAACCGATGGGAAACCTGGATGATGCCATCTTAGCCTTGGAAATGGCCCTGAAAGCCGTGGAAACAGCGAAGGAGATGGAGGAAAGCGCCGTGGCAGCATGATAGGATAAACGCATGCACACGATGTTGTTTCGCGTCGACGGCAGTCCGGAGATCGGTGCAGGGCATGTGATGCGCTGCCTTTCGCTTGCGCAGGAACTGCAGGATGCCGGAGGAGACGCAGTGTTTCTCTGCAAAAACCTCAACGAAGCCTACGGGAAGCGGTTGCAACAAGAAGGGTGCACAGTGCTTCCATTGAAAGCAAAGGCATACGGAGAAAGCGATGCCGAGGAAACCCTGTCTATTGCGAATGATCAGGAAGCAACGTGGATCATCCTCGATGGATACGACTTCGATGCCGCGTATCAGAAACACCTGACCGGCAAAGGTGCGCAAATTCTTGTGATCGATGATCACCGATTTCAAGAGCACCACGTGTGCGACATGCTCCTGAACCAAAATCCGCAGTGCGACCGTACGTATGAATATGCCGATGCTAAGAAGATGCTTCTTGGTACAAGGTATACGATGCTGCGCAGAGAGTACCGAAAACGATCACCAGATACGTATGCGATACCCGAAGGTCCGGTTTCCGTACTCGTGACGCTCGGAGGCAGCGATCCAAAGCAGATGACGCCGCTCGTGCTGCGTGCACTCAGTAGCGTATCGATACCGATGCGCGTCACTGTCATACTTGGAGGAGCGAACGCAAACGCGACCGATGTTGAAAAGATCGCAAGCGCGTCACCATTTCCTGTCGAGATTCTGCAAGACGTACGCGACATGCCCGAAGCAATCTGCGGGCATACTCTGGCGATCTCGGCGGCAGGGAGTACCTGCTACGAACTTGCCTACATGGGTATTCCGATGATCACCATCATTGTTGCAACCAATCATAACCAAGATTGCGTAGCGGAGGGACTTTCGCGTGCGGGTGCGGCTCGTAACCTCGGTCTGTACGACACGCTGACGGAAGAGCACATCGCAAAGGCGGTGCGAGAAACGCTCTCCGATCAAGACAGCCTGCGACGGATGAGTGCATGTGCAAGAAAAGTTGTCGATGGCGAGGGCGCCCCAAGGGTACTCCAGCAGATGGTCGGAAACCGCCTGCGACTGAACATGGCAAAGCAGGAGCATTGCCGGATGATCTGGGAATGGGCAAATGATCCCGCAACGAGGAAAGCATCGTTTTCGTCTGAGCCGATACCGTGGGACGATCATGTGCGTTGGTTTGAAGGTAAACTCAAGGACAATAATAATTACTGTTACATTGGATGGAACGAAGAAGATGAACCAGTTGGACAGGTGCGGTTTGAATGTGTGGCAGGAAAAGCAATTATTTCCGTCAACATTGCCCCCAATATGCGCGGGAAGAAATATGGAACGGAATTAATTGCGCTTGGATGCCGAATATTTTTTGCCACCGGTGCTGCGAATACTATCCGAGCACTCATTAAACCGGAGAATACAACATCGATCGCTGTTTTCGAAAAAACTGGATTCGAAGCAAAGCGACCAATGACAATAAAAGGCCATACTGCGCTCCACTATACTTTGGAAAAAGATAATCTTTGCATATGAACAATACAGTCTCTATCAACGGCCGCACGATCGGTGCAGGGCATCCTGCGTACATCATCGCCGAGATGTCTGGGAACCATAACCGCAGTTTCAAGCGCGCAGTGGAGATCGTCCATGCGATGAAACTCGCCGGAGCCGATGCAGTCAAACTGCAAACGTATACCGCGGATACACTCACAATTGAGTCCGATCGTCCGGAGTTTAAAATAGGCGGCGATACGCTCTGGGACGGAAAGACCCTCTATCAACTCTACGAAGAGGCGGCAACCCCATGGGAATGGCATCCGAAACTCAAAAAAATCGCAAACGATTTGGGAATGGATTTGTTTTCAACGCCGTTCGACCCGAGTGCGGCGGACTTTCTCGAAGAGATGGGAGTACCAGCGTACAAGATCGCCTCTTTTGAGCTGGTCGACACTCCCCTGATCGAACATGTCGCTAAAAAAGGAAAACCGATCATCATGTCGACGGGCATGGGGAGCATCGAAGAGATCTCCGACGCGGTCCATGCGGTACGAAGCACCGGGAATAACCAACTGATTCTGCTGAAATGCACCAGCGCGTATCCGGCACTTCCTGAGGAAGCAAACCTCAATACGATTCCTGACATGCAGAAACGATTTAGTGTTCCGGTCGGATTGTCCGACCATACGCTCGGCACCGAAGTTCCGGTTGCCGCGGTATCGCTTGGTGCGTGCGTCATCGAAAAACATTTCTGCATGTCACGCGCCGAACCCGGCATCGACTCGGCTTTCTCGCTGGAACCGCATGAGTTTAAGGAGATGGTGAAAACCGTGCGCGCAGCGGAGAAACATCCTGGATTATTGAAGCCCGATCCGATGATCCTCGGAGAAGTCCGGTATACGCAGACCGAGCACGAAAAATCGTGCGTACCGTTTCGGCGCTCGCTCTATGTGGTGCA
>CAYGDT010000048.1:0-4505 GCA_964348745.1 uncultured Candidatus Peribacteria bacterium | reverse complement strand
AACGAGAATATCCGCTCCATTCGGCCGGGAAACGGCATGGCACCTAAGGAACTTCCCAGTATCCTCGGGAAAGCAGCAGCGAGAGATATCGAGCGGGGAACGCCGCTCAAGAGGGAGTTTATCGCGGAATATTGATGATTTTCAGTGCTCCTTTTATTGTACGCAACCCGTATATCTCTATACAATTGCCCCATGGAGCAAAAACCGATCATCTATTGCACCCGTTGTCTTTACCCCAACACAAAAAATGATCTTCTCTTTGAAAAAGGGGTATGCAACGCGTGTCTGAACTATGACAAACGGCAGAACATCGACTGGAAATCGCGCGAAGAAGAATTTCTCAAGCTTCTTGATCGCTACCGTTCCAAAGACGGTTCCAATTACGATTGCATCGTGCCCGTCAGTGGCGGAAAAGACAGCACGTTTCAGGTTCTTAAAATGCTGGAGTACGGCATGAAACCGCTCTGCGTTACCGGTACAACCTGCATGCAATCCGACATCGGTCGCAGAAACATAGAAAATCTTAAAAACATCGGCGTGGACTATCTTGAAATGACCATCAATCCCATTGTCCGCAAGAAAGCAAACCGCATCGCTCTCGAACAGATCGGCGACATTTCTTGGATCGACCACTGGCGTATTTTCACGACACCGGTACGCATAGCAGTGCAAACGGGCATACCGCTCCTTATCTGGGGCGAGTGCAGCGAGAACGAATACGGCGGCCCCGCATCGGCGGCCAAGAGCAACGTGCTCGATCGCAAGTGGGTGGAAGAATTCGGTACGCGCGGGCTTCGCCTCCACGATCTTGTTGGACAGGAAGGCATCACCGAGCGAGACCTCATAGCTCTTCGGTATCCGGAGCAAAGTGAAATCGAACGCGTTGGCGTCACGGGTTTGTTCCTTGGATACTACATACCGTGGGACGGCTACAGGAATGCACTCATCGCACAGGCACACGGGTTTGAAACGTTCCCGACGCGCGTGGAAGGCAACCTCGTCAATTACGAAAACCTCGATAACGTCCACCATGGCGTGCACGACTACTTCAAATTCCTCAAATTCGGGTTCTGCCGCGTCACAGACCTCGCTTGCATGCACATACGGCGCGGCCGCATGACGCGCGCGGAAGCCTTGGAGGTGGTGAAAAAATACGACGGAGAGTTCCCGAAGTCCTACCTTGGCGTGCCGCTCGAGAAACTCTTGGAAGATATCGATATGACCATGGAAACGTTCGTGCGGATCTGCGACGACTACACGAACAAGAAACTTTTCGTCTGCGACAGACGGGGGAATTTGGTCAAAGACCGTCACGGAAATCTCACGAAGATCAATTACGATAACATTTGATTTATGAGCGCCATCGCAATCATCGATTACAAGCTCTGCAACCTCCATTCGGTCGCCGCCGCCGTGGTCAAATGCGGGCACACGCCGGTGATCACCGATCGCGCCGATGATCTACGCAATGCAACACATTGCATTCTGCCGGGTGTTGGTTCGTTTGCCGACGCGATGGAGAACATCCGCAACCTCGGCATCGACAAGATGCTCAAAACATACGTGCTGGAAAAGGGATATCCGCTGCTGGGCATTTGCCTTGGCATGCAACTTCTCGCAACGAAAGGATTGGAAGGAGGAACGACGGATGGACTCAATTTTATTGATGGAGAAGTCCGCAAGCTGGAGCCGAAAAACAAGGAGGAACGCATTCCGCATATTGGATGGAATGAAGTGCATATCGTCAAAGACTCCCCGCTCGTGCGCGATGTTCCTTCCGATAAAGACTTCTACTTCGTCCATAGTTACGCCATGCACTGCGCCGATAAAAATGATGTGATCGCTCAGACGCCGTACTGCGGATCCTTCGCGTCCATCGTAGAACACGACAACGTATTTGGAGCCCAGTTCCACCCCGAGAAAAGTCAGAAACTCGGTCTGAAACTCCTCGAAAATTTCCTTACCTACTGTTAACGATGCTGAAAATCCGCGTCATGCCAACACTCCTGAGCGATGGAACCAAGCTGATCAAAGGCGAGCGGTTCGATTCCTGGCGAGGCATCGGCAGCCCGTTACAGGCGGTGCGGCTCTTTAACATGCGTGAAGTGGACGAACTGGTTTTTTTGGATATTCGTGCAACGGACGAGAAACGTTCACCGGATTTCGCACTGATTGATGCACTGGCGGACTCCTGCTTCGTGCCATTCGCCGTCGGCGGTGGCGTGAAATCCGTAGAAGACGCACGGGGACTTCTGCAAGCAGGTGCGGACAAGGTGGTGCTGAATTCGGCAGCGGTGGAGAACCCGCAGCTTGTGTCCGAACTCGTCAAGCAGTTTGGATCGCAGTGCGTCGTCGTATCCATCGATGTCCGTGCAGGAAAGCACGTCACCATTCACTCGGGCAAAAAAGACACTGGTAAGAACGTCGTGGATTTTGCGAAACAAGTGGAAAAAGCCGGCGCAGGGGAAATTCTGCTGACATCCATCGAACGCGACGGAACAATGGAAGGATACGATATTGATCTCATCCGAAGCGTTACGGAAGCCGTTTCCATTCCGGTCATTGCCTCGGGGGGCGCCGGCACGTACGAACATATGGCACAAGCACTCAAGGACGGAGGGGCATCCGCTGTTGCGGCTTCCAGTATGTACCACTTTACGGGGCAAACGCCGCTACTCGCCAAACGCTACCTGCACGAACACGGATTTAATGTGCGCATGCAATGGCTTCCCGACGCTATAGACGACTGACGATGAAATCGATGAACGCTTGCGAGGCTGCATCGGTATTCACCGTGTCTTGATCGATACTGAAATCCGGATTTTTGGGCGCTTCATATGGACGATCTGCGGACTCCAGGCCTGATCGTTTGACATGCACCCAGAGCGGTGAGCAGACGGAGCCGACTTCTTTGCGCACGGTTTCAAACGGTGCGATCACCGAGACGATGACGAGGAATCCCTTGCTTTGGAGGAGCTTTGCAAGACGCGCGACGCGCAGGTTATGCCTGCGACGCCCTTCGGGCGAAAGGTCGTCCTCGACGGAAACCGTCTCACGCATTTCATCGCCGTCGAGGACGACAACGCGTCGCGCGGCGGCGTTCCATGCCGGACTGCTCTGGTTAAAGTGCCGCTCCGCGGCGGATGCGAGTGTCGATTTGCCGGCACCGGAGTTGCCTGTCAGCCAGAAAATGGGGAAGTGTTCTGTAGTGGAGGGACCGTCCTCACCGCTACGCTCATCGGTTTTGCGGTCGAGAATCATGCCGGCCGCGACCGTGCGGTGCGTTGAGGGATCTATGAGAATAAACGCACCCGTCGCACGATTGCGGAGGTAACTATCCGCTGCAATCGGCCGATCAACGGAGAGTGCGCAGCGGCCGATCTCGTTGAGTGCTAGGGTACGCTGCTTCTTGCGACCGATGGTTTCGATGTCCATTGCGTACCGAACGCTATTGATGCGCGCAGGGGTTGTCTGCGTCGTATGTTTTAGAATGTACGACGTCTTCGTTTCCATCTTTTGCTCATCCATCCACACGATCATTGCATCAAAAGATGATCGCTGCTCAGGCACGTTATGGACGGGGACGATCATATCGCCGCGGCTGATATCGAGTTCATCCGTAAGCCTAAGCGATACGGACATCGGCGCAAACGCGCGGTCAACGGAACCTTCAAACGTATCGATACTCTTGATCGTTGTGAGTCGGTGGCTCGGGAAGACCACAACCGGATCGCCCGGCCGCACGGACCCCGACGCGACGGTGCCGCAGTAGCCGCGATACGTTGCATCCGGTCGGTTGACGTACTGCACAGGAAAACGGAAATCGATCGTATTGCGGTCTGAGGCGACGTGCACGGTATTGAGCAGATGCAGCAGTGTGCCTCCGCCGTACCATGGCATGGCGTCGCTCTTGTCCACCACGTTGTCCCCGTGCAGCGCGCAAAGCGGAACGAAGTGAATATCGGTGATCTCCAGCCGCTCGGCGAAATTCAGGAAATCATCTTTGATCTTCTGGAACGTCTCCTCAGAAAAATCCACCATGTCCATCTTATTAACAGCGACGATCGCATGCCGAATTCCAAGGAGGGACGCTATGAATGCGTGCCGCTTACTCTGCGGACGAACGCCGTTTCTTGCATCGATGAGAATGAGCGCCATGTTCGCTGTGGAAGCCGCCGTGACCATGTTTCTGGTGTACTGTTCATGACCGGGGGTATCCGCGATGATAAAAGAACGTTCGTTGGTGGAGAAAAACCGGTACGCAACGTCGATCGTGATCCCCTGTTCGCGCTCGGCTTTGAGACCGTCTGTCAGAAGCGCAGGATCCAGCTTGCCATTTTGGGTACCATGACGCTTAGAATCTTCTTCAAGCGCGGCCAGCGTGTCGCCGGGCAACACCGCAGCATCCAGAAACAGACGCCCGATCAGCGTGCTTTTACCATCATCAACGCTGCCGCACGTCAGCAGACGCACAAGGTCTGCGTTGTTGTACTCCTTGAGAAAGG
>CAYGDT010000047.1:0-11226 GCA_964348745.1 uncultured Candidatus Peribacteria bacterium | reverse complement strand
GAAATCATCGACCGAATTGCTAAGTTTAATAGTAGCCATGAACTCCAAGTGGCAACCATGCTGGACACAAAGGGAGCCGAAATTCGCACGGGAGATGTGCAGGATCCTATTTCCATTCTCAAGGGTCAGGAAGTCTTATTTTCTTCCACTGCCGCTGCATCTAGAGCAGATAAACGCACGAGAATCGAGGTAAGTTACGACGGCTTCGCGAAAGATGTTATAGAAACAGATACCATCTTGATTGATAACGGTGAACTGTCGTTTGATATTGTGAATGTAGAAAAAGACGGATCGGTGGTCGCTCGTGCACGGGAAGACGGTACCATCGGGACAAGAAGGCACATTAATCTCCCCGGTGCGGATATCGACCTCCCATCTATTACAGAGAGTGACTGGAAAGACCTGCGATTCGGAGCAGAACTGAACATGGATTTCCTTGCACTCTCGTTTATTCGTAACGAGGAAGAGGTAAAAGAAGTGCGTTCAATGCTTGATTTAATTGGAAGTACTTCGAGGATCATCTCCAAGATTGAAACGCAGAAAGGGGTTGATAACATCAAGGCCATCATCGATGTTTCGGATGGCATCATGGTTGCACGCGGAGATTTAGGCGCAGATGTTCCATTTGAAAACCTCCCTGCAATCCAAGATGAAATAGTCTGCAGATGCCGTGACGCAGGCAAGCCGGTCATCATAGCCACGCATATGCTTGAAAGCATGACGGAACACCCGATTCCTACGCGTGCCGAAGTCACCGATACCGCGCATGCAGTTGATACCGGAGCCGATGCAACGATGCTCTCGGGCGAGACAGCCTCCGGCGATCACCCCGTACTTTCCCTTCAGGCGATGGTACGCATTCACCGCGCTACTGAGCAGCATATGGCACGATTGAAGACATCGTACGAAATCCGATTTAAGGATCAGGAGGAAGAAGAGATGGACAAGGCAGTGACAAAGGCACTGAAAGAAGAAGTCGAAGCCATTGTTCTTATTACAGACACAGGTCGTACGGCACGGAACATCAGTAAATTTCGACCATCAATACCCATCATTGCCTTGACGAAGAATCGCGTGATACAACGTTCATTACTTCTGAACTATGGAGTTTTCCCTCTTGTCGTTCCATTTGATACATCTGACGATGATATTATTCGTTCCGGAGTGAAGCTTGCATTAAAGCTAGGGTTGCTTACGAAGGGGCAGAAAGTTTTACAACTCAAAGACCGCGCAAATGTGATGGACGTATCTGAAGTGGCTTAGGCTATTTATTGTCCCACTTATGCCAAGGCATCTCTAGTTCGTCTAGCGGGATATCGTCGATGGAGAGTGATCTGGCAGAGTCAGCTGCCTTCTTCGAGAGTGTAAGTAGCTTCTTTTTAAAGAGCAGTCCGGCTGCTCCTCCACTCCCAAGGAGCGTGAGAACAATACCGCTCCAGACTTTATTTCCATGCGCTGCCATAAACGTCGGATAGCTGCACGTTGCAGTACAACCATCGGTGCTGTCGCACTCCTCGTCACTATCGACAATGCTGTCGCCGCAGAATGCAATTCTGCAATTGAGACGACACGCATCCGGTTCTTCACTTGAATTATTGTTGCCCTGATCGCATTCCTCGATTCCTTCAATGATCCCGTTCCCGCAAAGCGTCTCGATATCGCAACGATTGCCGCAGCCATCACCCTTCGACATATTGCCATCGTCGCATTCTTCAGTACCCTCGATAGCACCATTTCCACAAACAGGTACTATGCATGTGTTCAAACAGGCATCAAGACTGTTTGCATTTCCATCGTCGCATTGTTCCAAACCCTCCACTCTGCCATTACCACAAATAGGCACTGTGCATGAATTCGTACATGCATCATCGTCACTCTGGTTCCCATCATCGCATTCCTCGTGATCCTGAACAATCCGATCGCTGCAGCGCGCCACTATACAGCTGTTGCTACACTCGTCCAGATTCTTTGAATTTCCATCGTCGCACTCTTCTTCGCCCTGAATAATGCCATCACCGCACAGGGAAGAACGGCAAGAGTTCGTGCACGAATCGCCTTCGTTCAGATTTCCATCGTCGCATTCTTCCCGCAGCTGAATGATGCCGTCCCCACAATACCCAGGACTGCATAGATTGCTGCAGGCATCGGCGTTTACCCTGTTTCCATCATCGCAAACCTCGTTTAGACCGGTCTGCACAATACCATCACCACAGTACGACACTACGCATTCATTTGAACACATATCAAATGTGTTGATGTTGCCATCGTCACATTGTTCCGTACCCTCCTTTACCCCGTTTCCACATCGTGGAACTTTACACTGGTTCGTACACGCATCGTAGTTATTGAAATTGCCGTCATCACACTCTTCACCATAATCAATATGCCCATCGCCGCAAACGGGAATAGTGCAGTCTTGCTTGCACTTATCAAACTCATTGTTATTTCCGTCATCGCACTGTTCGTTTGCTTGCTTGATTCCATCGCCGCAAGAGGGTTTCGTACACTGATTCGTACAGCTATCGGCATCAAGATCGTTTCCGTCATCGCAGTCCTCGCCTGCATTCTTGTTTTTGTATGTATCGCCACATTCAGCATATGTGCAATCTGCATCGCACGAAGCGGTGTCGGCACCTCGCGCATCGCACTGCTCAATGCCTTCAACGACGCCATTTCCACATTGCTGATCACCTGCAGCTGCGAGCTGCTGCCCATCGGTTGAACTCGACTGACCTGCATTCTGGAGTGGGAATGATACATTCACCGTCACACCGTCTGGCCCATTTGAAGTAGCAGCAGAGCTTGCGGAAAGTGACTGCTGCAATGAACTTGAGCTGTCTGAACAAGAATTTGCATGCAGTGTATAGGTGCACCTGCTCGGTAGGAGACCGGAATCGCAATTCAATTGATAGTTCCCATTTGCATCTTTCACATACTTCCCGGTGCTGTCCTTTTTGAGAGGGCATGGCGGAGTGCAAGCATTGCCGCACTGATTGACATACTGATCAATATCGGATTGTTTAAAGACAACATCGAGCTTTCCTGATGTTGAGGAATATACCTTCAATCCGGAATCGCACTCTTCACCAATCTGGCTTTGAACAACGCCATCACCGCAATAATAAATTGTACAGCTGCTGGAGCAGAAGCTTTTCCCGTTAAATCGACCCTCGTCACACTCTTCGCCTTCGCTTTCATTGGGAATTCCGTCTCCACAATGCGGTGGTGGAGGCGGTTCCTGAACCATAGGACAACCGGGAGTTCCATAGATTTGTCCAACACACGCACTATAGGCAAGCTGAGCTTTCTGAGAAATTTGCGCACTTCCGAGCACAGATACCGCAATTGCAGCAGCAACACCGATGACAATGTTTCTTTTCATTTGTTCCTTCTATTATACCATGATTTATATGCTTGATCTATAGCCAAATAATGCAACAGATCCACTATAAGCTCTAATTCTCAACTTTCTCCGTGTATTGATTTACCGATAACTCCGGAGTGTAAAGTGTCTTTTTTACGACAACCATTGACTGAATCTGATGATCTTGTTCAATTTTTTCCATTGCCTGCGCTCGTGCCACCTGCATGTTGAGCACCTCTTGTTCGAGGAGCAGCTGCGATCGCTCACGCTCAAGATTTCTCAGAAGATACCCCTTTGTAGCGTTACTGTTTTGATGAAAAAGAATCAGCAATGCCAAAAGAAGGATTAGCGCACCAATACAGACCATCAGTAGCACCGTGCTCTGATCCACCATGCGTCCGAGTGAGGATCTGCGTGGTGTGTCGTCTGTCGAATGGAAGAGCTTTTGGAACATGGAATGATTATAGATGCCTGCCTGCCGGCTAGGCAGGGAAAATCATATTATTTGAGAATACTTTTGGATATTGCTCGAAATCTTGCGCTGCGTGACCTCGAGTTTTCAGACACTTCTTGCTCAGTAGGCTGCAGCGCATGACGAGTAAGAAGCGAAAAAGACGCAGGCGCTATTGGAGCTCCCGTCGTTTCATTGATCTCCGGCGTGCAGAGCGCTCGGAAGTGCCGCTTCACCATTCTGTCTTCCAGCGAATGAAATGCGATGATACCCAAGCGCCCCTGAGGATTCAGGATATGCGGGGCAGTATCGAGTAAAATCTGCAATACTCCTAACTCATTATTTACGGCGATTCTCAAGGCTTGGAACACTTGCGGCAGCACGGACTTTGCACGAAATCCCAGAACGGATCCGACAAGTTTTTCAACTTCGGCTGTGGTCGTTGGTTTGCCTTCAGTCAGGGCTAAAGCTATTTTCTTTGCTTGACGGATTTCACCAAATTCCCAGAAGATTTTTGTAACGTCTTCCAAAGAAGAATGTGCTATAAGCTGCGCAGCAGTTGCCCCACGAGTACGGTCAAAACGCATATCCAGCGGACCGTCGTAGCGATAGGAAAACCCACGGGAAGCATCGTCGAGATGCGGGGAGGAAACACCGAGGTCTGCCAGTATGATATCGAACGTTCCAAGGTGAAGATCCGGGATTTTCCGGAAGTTTGCATGAATGAAATTCACGCGTTCTCCAAAACTTGCGAGCTTCTCTTTCGCCTGAGAAAGATTTTGTTCATCGGCATCCAGAGCTACGAGTTCTCCGGTAGGGCCGATGTGTTCCAGTAAGGCTGCGGCATGTCCGCCAAGCCCCGTTGTACAATCAAGAACCCTCTCACCGATACTCGGTGCAAGAATTCCCAGTACTTCGTTGAGGAGAACAGGCCGATGGGAAAAGTTGGCTGGCATCCAATTTATTGAACAAATTTTTTATACAGATAGCCTGAATTTCATTTTCAGACGTATTTTGACACAATTTGGCTTTCTAAAGCCATTGACCGATAAAAAAAAGCCCGTAAAATGCCTGCCTTTATCTATGGAAACACTCACCTCCGCTCTGCTGGCGATTCTTCTCAGTGTGCCCGTCTCGTACGTGGATGCACCTCCTCATGCCATGCCTGTCCCTCATGCGATTGCCATGAATACATGGCAGTATGAACAAGGAGACGGTCTTATCGTCGACACAAAAAATAATACCGGATACCTTTTTCATGAAGATGGACGCTACATTTCGTTTCCTGTTGTCACCGGGCAGCGACGCAGAGTGTATTACATTGGACGCTCCTACTTTGCAGCGACACCAAATAGGCAATGGAATGGCAAGAGTCTGGAGATCAAGGGTGATCGTGTCACCTTCGGTCCGTCCGGAAAGTTTCTTCGACTCTTTAGCGAGCAGGAGCGTACGCTCTATGGAATTCATACGCACCGCGACGAAGACATCATGTTTCAGGAAGATGAACCAATCACCCGTTATAGGAGCATGGGCTGCATAATTGTACAAAAGAACATTATGGATCTGATTGAAATTACCTTTCACGGTAACGAAGAACGGCTAAACGTAATAACACTCGACGGAGTCGTAAATCTCGGGGAAACCATGACCGCACTCAGAGAAGACATAAAAAATGTAGAGACGGACGGGCAATATGCCCTATACTAGAGGTGATCACTTTTAAGTAACACGGAGAGGTGGCTGAGTGGTCGAAAGCGCCACACTGCTAATGTGGTATCCTGCTATTGCGGGATCGCGGGTTCAAATCCCGCCCTCTCCGCCACAGTTGAATTGCAGATGAGCTAGGAGCGTAGCGACGCAGCGAATCGCAAGATACTGTGTGCCCCGAAGCCCCGATAGGGGCGTAGGGGTACTGCAAAGCTGCAAACCAAGTCAGCTTAAGCTGACGTGGCTACGCCAACATTCTAAGGAATTACACCGCCTGTAAAAGATTCAGACGGTGCTTTGCCTCTGCAAGAAGATCCTCAACTTCCTGCTGACGACGAAGGAGGGTTGCTTTCTTTACATTCCTGCGGCGCTCGAGTTTGAGTTGTATCTCGGACAAGCGTTTCATTGTCTCCTCGTGTGCATACCGCACCATAGCGACTTTTTGCGACGGCAACTTGAGGATCATCTTATTCAACTCAACACGCGCGTAGTCGATGGCTGCACCGAGATCTGCTTTCATATCCGCAATGCTTTCGTGCATGCTCTTGCCGCGAATAAGATGTGCCTGCTGCATCGACGTGCTTACCCGCTGTACATCCCACGCAAGTCCTGTGATTTCCATCGTACGGATGATAAGGCCGGAGAGATCAAACTGCCACCAGCGCAACCCGTGGAAAGCATTTGTGGGGAACGCATGATGGTTGTTGTGCCAGCCTTCACCGAAAGCAAGAAGACCGATCAGCCAATTGTTCCTGCTTTCGTCCGTCGTTTCAAATCCTCTGCTTCCGAACGTATGACATATGGAATTGACGCTCCACGTAACATGCGTCGTCAGCAATACACGTACGAGACCTCCCCAAATAAACCCCGACCAGCCGCCAATGAGAGCGGGAACACCGAGCGCGAGTAGACCCCAAACCCAGTACAGATCATCGATACGTTTGATAGCCGGGTCGTTGCGAAGTTCCGGACAGTACACAGCAGGGTCCGCAAAGCTGCTCAATGAAAAGAGCCAACCCAAATGCGCATGAAAAAAACTCTTCATCGGACTATGAGGATCATCCTCCTCATCGGAATGCGCGTGGTGCTTGATATGCGTTGCCACCCACGAAAGCGGCGCGCCCTCCAGAGCCATGCACCCGCAAATAACGAAGAAGTATCGAACTGCTCTGTACGTTTTAAAACCCATGTGAGTCAGCATGCGATGGTATCCGATGGTGATACCGATCACGCCGATACATTGGAAAACAAGAAGAAGAATTAGGTCAGTCGCAGAAAAATAGCTATTCCACAGTAAGACCATTCCTGCAATCAACCCAAGAAACGGAATGATGACGTAGAGTAAAATAACCGTTTGATGGATGCGCTGCTTCATATACAAGAAAGAGTAGTGTGGTCAGCTGAGTGAAGAAAGAGACAATCTGTGTTTTTTTGGTTGTGGCAACAGTTTTATTATTCTCGGAAGACGGCGTAGTACGTTGCGCATCTGACATGCAGTTCGTAATACGTTTCCTACCCACTATCCTTTATCCACCATCCGTTATCCTTTTTATTACCATTCCGAATGGAACTCCCCTTCTCTGTCCGTTCTCGCATACCCGTGTGCCCCGAAAAAATCGCGCTGAGCTTGAATGAGGTTTTGGGGAAGCCGCTCCCTCCGCAAAGCATCGTAGTAACTCAAGGATGCTGAAAACGCAGGAATCGGAATGCCACGGCTTGCTGCAAGCTCCTGCAGAAGCCTCCAGTACATTTGCTTCTGACCACCGAAATCATCGCGCAAATCCTTGCTGCCGGATGCTGCAATTGTCGGATCACTGCTGAGCGTATCCATGATCGTCTTTAAGAGTACCGAACGGATAATGCAACCGCCGAGCCAGATCCGCGCACACTCCTGTAAATTTAGATTCCATCCATACTCCGCACTCGCGGCTCCCATCAGTTGAAACCCCTGTTTATAGGCGCAGAGCGTGCTGAGATGCAAGCCCGAACGCACCATGTGACGCAGCTTCTCGCGTGGGGGCATGGGCTCTTCCAGATCCGGAGTATAGGGAAGTTCGCTCCTCTCTCGATCACGCAGCATCGGACTCCCGGAGAGTATTCGTGCATCCACCGCTGCGTTGATTGTTGGGATGGCAACACCGAGTGTCATTGCAGCTTCCGTGGTCCACTTCCCTGTTCCCTTCTGACCCGCACGGTCTGCGATAACGTCTATGAGATCTCCGGATCCGCCAAGATCGTCTTTCTTTGCAAAGATTGCAGCGGTGATTTCTATCAGGAAAGATTGCAGATCGTCGCCGTCATTCCAGTACGAAAACGTCTCTGCAAGTTCTGCATTGCTATATTCCCCGACACTTTTGAGAATGTCATATGCTTCTGCAATCAACTGCATGACTGCGTATTCGATTCCGTTATGAACCATTTTCACAAAGTGCCCTGCTCCTCCGGAACCGATGTACGTTACACACTTCCCGCCAAGACCGTCTGCAGCTGCCATTTTACTAAACAAACTCTCCATCTTTTCGTACGCTGCTTTATCGCCTCCCGGCATCATACTCGGACCGTTGAGTGCACCCTCTTCTCCTCCGGAGACACCCATGCCGATAAAGCAGATCCCCTTTTGAGAAAGTTCTGCGGTGCGACGCTCGGCATCGGAATAATGACTGTTGCCTCCGTCGATCAGAATGTCTCCCTTCTTGAGAAGCGGCAGCAGATCGCTGATTACTTGATCCACTGCTTCGCCCGCTTTAACCATGACGAGAATCGCGCGGGGAGCATCGAGTGATCGAAGAAGTTCCTCGTACGTTTTGCACGGAACAAAACTCCCCTCTTTACCATGATCCCGTAGAAATTCGTGCATCCGCTCTGTAGTGCGATTAAAAACAGCAACTTTCACCCCATTCCTCGCCGCGTTCCGTGCGAGATTTGCCCCCATGGTCCCAAGACCGATGACGCCGAGTTGGTTGATTGCCATGCGACCAGTGTAACACAGTGCCGTTCCTGATATTTGAAATGAATTACTGTCCCGTGCTCTCCCAATCCTTCATAAATTTCTCGATGCCGCTGTCGGTGAGCGGGTGGTGCGGGAGCTTCTTGAAGATTTCATAGGGAATCGTAGAGATATGTGCGCCGAGTTCGGCAGCTTCGATGATATGACGCGGGTGTCTGGTCGACGCAACGAGGACTTCCGTTTCGAACGCATACTGGTTCCAGATCTGCATAATTTCCGCAATCAACTCCATACCATTTTGTCCCGCATCGTCGAGTCGACCGATGAACGGACTAATAATGCTGGCACCGGCTTTTGCGGCAAGGATTGCCTGCGCAGCGGAAAAAATAAGAGTCGTATTCGTTTTGATCCCCTTTTTCTTGCAGTACGAGAGTGTTATGAGTCCTTCGGTTGTCATCGGAACTTTGACAACGACATGCTTATGCCAACTACTGTACTCATCTGCCTGCTTCTTCATGCCGGCGGCATCCGTAGCGGTGACCTGTGCGGAAACGCAGGGAACATATTCGCACATTTTGAGAATAGTCGGCTTGAACTCCTTTCCTTCCTTGGCCACTAAGGTCGGATTCGTCGTCACTCCATCAAGGACGCCCCACGCGGCAATTTCGGCGACATGACCTGTATTGGCGGTATCCAGAAAGAGTTTCATGAGATGGCTTTTGGAAGGAATTCTCGTTCATTTTACACGAGTTTCTGCTGAAAATTAAGCGAGAATCGGTTATACTGTCAAAAGACCGCATATGCAACCACTCTTGCGCCATACGATTGTAACGCTCACGGCACTTGCGCTCTTCGGATGCTCCTCTTCGACAATAACCGTAGAGCTGAAGCCTACTTCGGAGGCACAGGTACCCTCTGCCGGAAGCGAAACGCCTGACCCAGAAATCGAGGATATCGAGGAAGTCACGCTGCCTGCCAAGGTGGAACTTGATGTTCCATTTACCGTGCAAGCGCCGGAGGGCAATTGGGACAACCCCTATCAGGAAGCCTGCGAGGAGGCATCGGTCATCATGGTGGATTATTTCCTTCGTGAGACGACACTGATGCCGGAACAAGCGAATCGAGAAATCCTTCAAATTATTAACTGGGAGGAAGCACACCGATATAAGTACGACGTCACTGTGCAGGAACTCGCAGAGATTGTTGAAAAGTACTACAAATACAAAACTCGCGTCAGTGATGACGTCACGAAGGCATCGATTCTCTACGAACTCTCCAAAGGAAATCCTGTTATTGTTCCGGCGGCAGGGCGAGAGCTTGGTAACCCCTATTTCTCCGGTGCAGGACCATGGTATCACATGCTCGTGATCACCGGATATGATAGAAGGAATTTTATTACCAATGATCCTGGCACAAAGCGCGGCAAAGGTTACACCTACGACCACGATACGCTCATCAACGCTATCCATGACTGGACGGGCGTGAAAGAGGAGACTTCCAATGGTCCGAAGAGAATGCTGATCATCGAAAAGAATTGATAGACCGGACTTAGGGAGTATCAGAAAAATGTCATGGTGAGCCCGTCGAACCATCGACGAGCTCAGGATGACAAATTGGCAGTTGATCAGCGCTTCCTTAGCTAACGGCCAGCATCATCAGACTGAGTAAAACGATCGCCGAAAGATTGATCCCCAGAAGAGTGAATTTGGGGCGGTGCAGAGTTGTTCGTCGTTGCATGCAGGCTAGCCTACGCCCAGCGTTAGAGCAGGATCAAGGCGATGGTGAACACTAATTTTCTACGTGTATCAGTAGTGAAAACAGGGCTTAGATACTAGTGTTTTGATTCATGGAGCATTCCCGCCTACAATCTCGTACGACATGACGCGACCAGACGCAAGCACACTCGCCGGCAAGGACTCGAAGGACGTTCCCATGTCTTTGCAACGCGTCGCCGGCGCCGCGACTTTAGGAGAGAGAATTTGGATAGGACCGAAGAACGCTATTGCCCTCTCCAAAGACGAATCAACCGCGTTCGAGCTTGCCTTTACCATTGTTCGGCATCTTGCCGTGCAGGCACCCCACCAACACAAATCCGGACACTCTGGCGGACCGCTCTCGGCGTTTACGTTCGCATACTTCATCACCAAAGAAAGAAATCCGACAGTCGATCAGCCCCTGCGGATGAGCCCCGGGCACCTGTCGGTTCTTGCATACGGCCTGCAGTACCTCTTCGGGCGCGATAAGAAAGACGAACGGCTCGCCAGTCCGCAGGCGATCATCGATTCGTTTCGCACACCAACGGGACTCCCCGGACACATAGAGGCAGGGATCGGCGACATTCCATTCGGTACGGGACCACTGGGCAAGTGTGTGAGCAATGCTGTTGGATGTGCGTTTGGGTTACTGCACCAAGGGAAGCCCGGAATCGTCGATGTAATTCTTGCAGACGGTGATAGTCAGGAGGGACAAGTGCAAGAAGCTTTCCGTCTCGCGAGCCATCTGCAACTTGATAACTTGATCGTGCACGGCGACTGGAACGACATACAGCTCTCGGGCATGCCGTCCAAAACCGTCGCTGCCGACTTTGCGGCAATCGCAGCGGCAACAGGGTGGAATGTGATCGAAGTGCAAAACGGAAATGACCCCGCTCAAGTGAAAGCGGCACTCTCCGCGGCACATACACTCTGCAATGAAAAAAAGCAGGCCTCCCAAAATCGACCGACGTTCATCTGCTACTACACAACGATGGGCAACGGC
>CAYGDT010000046.1:0-11282 GCA_964348745.1 uncultured Candidatus Peribacteria bacterium | reverse complement strand
TTTTAATGCACCTCATGGAAATACTTTTACTCGAAGATGTCCCTGGAATCGGCAAGAAAAACGACCTTCTCCTTGTCGGAGATGGTTACGCACTCAACTGTTTGCTGCCTCGCAGACAAGCACTGATCGCAACTCCGACGGTACGCAAGCGTTACGCTGATCATATCAAGAAGCGCGCACTTGAGCGCCAGACGGAAATGGTTGCCAAACAGAGTGTTGCAGCAGCAGTTGCCGGAAAGAAGCTGACGTTCCTTCGTAAAGCGACAAAGACTGGCAAGTTGTACGCAGCAATCACAGAAAAGCTTATCGCAGATGCCTTGAAGGATCAGTACAAGATTGATATTGAAGAAGCAGCGATCAGCCTACCGCAGCAAATCAAAGCGATTGGTGAGCACACTGCTTCTGTTGAGGTTGCTGGCCGGAAGGAAGACTTGAAGGTTGTGGTGAGTCTCGAGAAATAAAAATATGTGCTCGATTGAGAAAGGTTAACGATGTACCCTTTGGGTGCGCCAGTAGCTCAGTTGGTTAGAGCACCGGACTTATAAGCCGGCGGTCCTGGGTTCAACTCCCAGCTGGCGCACCATATTGACAGACTATTTATAAGTATGATAATATATTTACATGGTTAAACTACGTCCCAATGAAGGCGAAACAGTTGGAGTGAGCACTGAATGGACAGACTCAGAACGCCAAATACTCTCTGCATTGATTCGACAAGATATTGATGCGCTGTTAGATGAAGAAGCAAAATTGAGAAAAACAATTAAATGGGAAGCTCCTTGTTTAGATAATATCAGACAGCAAAGAGAAGCACTGATGCAGTTAAATCAATTTACTGAATCTATGCCGGCAGCTTTTTTGGAAATGAACCGTGAGCACTATAATGAGTATCTATCAACCGAGTCCTAACCACTAGATGTCCTTACAAGCTGATGATAAGTTCTTATTGGCTTGTTTGCACAATCTAATTCTCGCGCAAGCACCTTATCGCATCTCTTCAGGAAGCTGCCGTAGTCTATAAACTCCACTCTTTTCCCTAGCTCTACAATAATAGAAACTGAAAATAACTATTGATGCATTTTCATCATACATCATCAACCACTCTTTAAGCTGCGCAAAAAGTTTTCTGCCTCCTTCTTCGTCGAAACTTCTTTTCGATTCTGCGCTTCATGGAGTTGCTTTAATACACGACCGACTTCCTCCCCCGGCTTCAAACCAAGTAGTTTCATGACTTCATCTCCGGAAAGCAGCGGTCTCTTCGGCCGTGGGTTAGCGTCAAGATACGCGTTGTAATCTTCAATGATTCTTTCGTAAAGAGAGAAATCCGAAGGTGTCGAACCGGCGATGTCCAGCCAGAAAAGTTGCAGGAGTTCTAGAAACCACGGATGGTAGTACCAGTGGGCTTTGCGGTCGTTATCGATGCTCTCAAACGTTCCCATCATCATGTGGTGCTCTATCAGCCAGCAAATTTTATCGCGTCGAACAGCGGAGAATTGCAACCGGCCGAGAATGTCTTTTGTGATCTTGGCACCAACTGCCGCGTGGTCATTGAAGTGAATTCTCTCTGCATCTATCGTAAAAGTTTTAGGTTTACCAATATCATGAAACATAGCCGCCCATCGCACGTCTGCACTGTGATCTTCTGTAAATGAAGCTATGACATCCATAACATGCTGCCAAACGTCACCTTCGCTATGTGCTTGCGAAGGCTGAGCAACCCCTTTACAGGCATGTAATTCCGAGATCAGATATTCGATGACGTCTGTTTCCCAGAAGTCTTCGAAAGCCAATTGAGGATTTGGACCGAGTAATGTCTTCTCAAGCTCCTGAGCGATGCGCCCACCGGAGAGTAACGAAATCAGCTTTGCATTTCCATGAAGCGCTGCAAATGTATCAGGATGGTATTGCCCTCCTATGAGCGCTCGGAAGCGTATGACGCGCAGTAGTCGCAAGGCATCGTGTCGGATACGCGTAGCAGGATCTCCAATCATTCGAATAAGTTTCTCGTGAAGGTCTGCTTCTCCACTATAAGGATCCCAGAGTTCCGAGCTGATCGGATTCCAGTAGATCGCGTTAATGGTGATGTCCCTGCGCGCCGCATCATGCTGCCTGTCTGTAAACGTAACAGACTGTGGAAATCTGCCGTCACTGAGTTCATGTTCTTCTCTGTAGGTTGTAATTTCATACGTATAACCGCTATGGGAAACAACAACGGCACCGAGCGCAGCCGCTGACTCATCGCACTTGGGAAAGAGTTTTGCGACGGAAGCAGGATCGGCGTTCGTTGCAATATCAATGTCCTGGGGAATAATTTCTCTCAGTATATCGCGCACGCAACCGCCAACCCACCATGCTTCAAACCCGGCATCAAGCAGTGCTTCGCAAATGCGGTATCCACCTTCACCTTGTGACGATGAAAGCGTTCTGTCGATGATCTGCTTTGGTAGCGGCATGGTATGCTGTCTCTATGTTACACTTTGCCGTCGCCGGTGTCCCGCGGTCTACGCCCGGAAAAGGTGGAACAGTCGAAGGACTCAAGCATGCGCGAAGCCTCGGCATCACCGCAATGGAGATGGAGTGGGTTCAGAGTGTCCCAAAAAACTCTGAGCGAATGGAGGAAATTCGAAACACGGCAGTGGATTTGGAAATGTACCTTACCGTTCATGCGCCGTATTTCATAAACTTAAATGCAAAGGATGATGACAAGCTGGAAGCCTCGAAAGTTCGCATACTCAATGCCATGCAGATGGGACAGCTTGCAGGAGCGCACTCCGTCTGCGTTCACCCTGCATTTTACCTGGCGATGAATCCTGATGATGTGTACGACAACGTCTATCGAGCGACGGAAGACATCATGAAGCGAGTGCGAAAGAATGGTCTCACAATCAACCTTGGCTTTGAAACAATGGGAAAACCGACGCAGTTTGGCACACTCGTAGAAGTCCTGAAGCTCAGCAGAGAATTCGGCATCTACCCTACAGTGGACCCTGCGCATATGCATGCCAGAACCAATGGTGAGTGGAATACGACAAAGGAGTGGAATACTATGCTTGATCTTTATGAGGAATATCTAGGTAAGAATGCGCTCAAACATGTCCACATGCACTATTCGGGCATCGAATACACCGTTAAAGGAGAGCGAAGGCATTTACCATTGCAAAAGAGCGATGCCAAATGGAATGACTTTCTCAGCGTACTAAAAGCCCGAGACGTCGAAGGAGTCGTTGTTTGTGAATCCCCGCTTCTGGAACTCGATACGTTGCTGCTCCAGAAGTCGTTTGACAAAGTATAATTGAAGGTTTAAAACCTTAGCATGTCGATTAACGAAAGGGTAGACCGTAGGACAGCTCTCCATGACATCATCACTGTTGGATTAGCATTTGGCACAGGTGCCATTTTAGAAGTACGAGCATCTGCAAACGATGTCTTAAATCGTCCGACCCCTCCTGATAATTCATCTCCTTTGATTTCAATTATTCTTGATGGAGGAATTTCTCCAAGAGAATCGTTCGATGCGAAAGAATTCCCACTTTCAGGTCATGATTCAGGTATCAAAACATATGCACCTGATACTGGATCTAATCTTGTATTCAGTCGCCTCTTTCCGGAAATGCGAAGCATAAGCACAAAACTAGCAGTCTTCCGCTGTGTTAGTTCACTGGGAGATTTATTGTTTCATGCTCAAGATTCAACACAACTTCTTCTCGATGATGAAGGTATTAACATGCATGATCGCATTGCGTTGCATACAAGGGAGTCAGGACATCCGTATTACTACGTACCACATCCGCACGAAGACATCGGCATCAAAACAAATGAGCAAGGTGCCGGGCTGCGAGCTGAAAATGACAAATTTCATACAATATCTCGTGCACTTGCCTATGGATCAGAATCCGATAGTGGTGAGCAAATTCTTGTTGGTGATCAGCGACTAGTCGACAGAGAAGCTCTTCTTGAATCTCACGGTAATGACAGGATTCACGGTGATGCTGTTTCAGACTTTATGAGTAAAAGACGCTTTGCATATGGAATGGCATTGAGAAATATTGATTTGATCATGACTGAACCAAATCAACGAGTAAAAAGTCAATATGGTAAATATGGACTTCCCTTACACTACGCAGGTCAGCTGATAAAGAACGGCGCTCGGTCTGTAGCTGTGCGCATTGGATCATGGGATTTTCATTTTGGTTTAGTTCAGTCAATGTATGAAAATGCACCTCGTCTTGATAAAGCAATTACTGCACTCATTGGCAATATCGAGAGTGGTGAAATCCCTCCCTGCCTTGTTTCCTGTGCTAGCGAATTTGGAAGATCTCCATCATTTGGCAATAATTCGTCACCAGGTAGAGATCATTTCCCTATTTCAACTTGTTGGTTGTATGGTGGATACAGCATCCCCGGAGTGTATGGAGAAACAGACAGTTTCTCGAGGCCGGCATCTGAGGAGTACGTTATTAGATCTTCGGGCTGGAAGAACGTGGTTTTCGCTGCTGCGGGCTACCCCGAACTTGTTCCAGACAATGCTCGTATTCCAAAAGGAGTACTAAAATCATCTTCATAATCAACATTCGCTGTTGTATTATCGTATTAACTACATATTCTTTTTCTTCTATGAACATTGCCATCAACGGATTCGGTCGCATCGGTCGTCAGGCACTACGCATCATCCTCGAGAAGCACACCGATATCAATGTTGTGCTCATTAATGATCTCACCGACGGAGAAACCCTCGCGCACTTGTTTGAATTCGATTCAACATACGGTCATTTCGACTGTGGAGATGCCTGCTACAAAGACGCTATCCTCTCAACGAAACACGGGGAAATTCGTACAACGGCTTGCAAAGACCCTGCAACCCTACCTCACAAGGAGCTGAAAGTTGATGTCGTACTTGAGTGCACTGGAATTTTTACGAAGCGCGACGATGCCGCGATGCACCTGAAAGCCGGTGCGAAGAAAGTCATTATTTCCGCTCCCTGCAAAGACAAGGCCGATGGAACCTTCTGTATAGGAGTCAACACCGAAAAGTACGATCCAAAGACGATGCATGTCATCAGTAATGCTTCGTGTACGACGAATTGTCTTGCTCCAATGGCGAAGGTTCTTAACGACACGTTCGGCATAGAGCATGGTCTTATGAACACGATCCATAGCTACACGAATGACCAGAATTTGTTGGATTTGCCTCACAAAGACTTACGACGTGCACGTGCTGCTGCTGTCAATATCGTTCCTTCCTCTACAGGAGCTGCAAAGGCAATCGGAGAAGTCATTCCAGAGCTCAATGGAAAGTTGCATGGAATTTCTCTCCGAGTTCCGACTCCTACCGGAAGCATCACAGATCTTACCGTTGTAACCAAAAAAACGACAACTGTAGACGAAGTGAATGCTGCATTTAAAAAAGCAGCAGCTGGAGCAATGAAAGGAATTCTCGGCGTGGAGGATCGGCCCCTTGTTTTAAAAGACTACGTAGGAGATGCACGCAGCTGCATTATCGATTCTGCACTGACGCAAGTGATTGGAGGCAATCTGGTAAAAGTCTTCGGTTGGTACGACAACGAATGGGGATACAGCAATCGTATTGTGGAACTTGCAGTACTTGTTGGCTCGAAGCTGTAAAATCAATCTAGACCTGAAAGATTATTTTCTATTCTCATCATCTTCTACAACTTCGGCATCGACAACCTTCTCGCCCGAATCCTCAGCAGCTGAATTTGTCTTCTCTTCTGCTTTCTGCGCTGCGTCATAGATGATCTTCCCGATTTCCTGTGCTTCGATTCCGAGCTCATCAGTCGCTTTCTTCAGTTCTTCTGCCGTTGCATTTTCATTTGAAAGGAGGGATTTTACATCTGCAATCTTGATGTTGATCTTCTTTTTTAGATCATCGCCGAGCTTTGCATCGTGTTCACGCATTTGCTTTTCGATATTAAAGACAAGTGCATCTGCAGTATTGCGTGCATCTATGACTTCTTTCTTCTTTTTATCGTCCTCAGCATAGAGTTCCGCGTCTTTCTGCATCTTCTCGATCTCGTCACTGGAGAGTCCTGTCGAACCTTGAATCGTAATGTGCTGCTCCTTACCCGTTCCTTTATCTTTTGCTTTCACACTCAATATTCCATTTGTATCGATATCAAACGTCACTTCGACCTGTGGCATTCCACGCGGTGCGGCAACGATTCCATCAAGGATGAAGCGACCAAGTGATTTATTGTCTGCAGCCATTGCGCGTTCTCCTTGGACAATATGGACTTCGACTGACGGCTGATTATCTGCAGCAGTCGAGAATACCTGACTTTTGCTCGTCGGGATCTTGCTATTTCTGTCGATTACTTTCGTAGAAACTCCGCCAAGTGTCTCGATGCCGAGGCTGAGCGGCGTTACATCGACAAGAACGATGTCTTTGTCGATATCTCCTCCGAGTATTCCAGCTTGAATTGCCGCGCCGATTGCCACGACTTCATCGGGGTTTACGCCTTTGTGCGGTTCTTTGCCAAAAAGCTCTTTGACCTTCGCATGAACGGCAGGCATGCGTGTCATACCACCAACGAGTACCACTTCTGCAATATCCGATTTCTTCATCCCTGCATCCTTCAGAGCGTTCTCACAGGGTTTTACTGTGCGCTCAATAAGACTCATCACAAGAGATTCGAGTTTTGCTCGGCTTAATTTTAAATTCAAGTGCTTCGGACCATTACTGTCTGCGGTAATAAACGGCAAATTAATCTCCGTTTCATTTTGTGAACTCAATTCAATCTTCGCCTTCTCTCCTGCTTCCTTTAGGCGTTGCAGTGCGATGGTATCCTTCGCAAGATCAATCCCCTCCTCTTTTTTAAACGTTTCAAGAATCCACAGAATGATCTCTGCATCGAAATCGTCTCCACCGAGTTGTGTGTCACCGTTCGTCGCGAGAACTTCAAACACGCCATCTGCCATATCAAGTACGGAGACATCGAATGTTCCTCCACCAAGGTCATAGACGACAATCTTATGTTCATTGCCTTTATCCAGTCCGTAAGCGAGTGCAGCCGCCGTCGGCTCGTTGATAATGCGCTCGACCTCCAGACCGGCGATTTTACCGGCTTCCTTGGTCGCCTGACGCTGAGAGTCATCGAAATACGCAGGTACGGTAATGACTGCTCTCGTGACAGTCGTGCCGAGGTACGCTTCTGCATCATGCTTTAGTTTCTGCAAAACCTTTGCACTGATCTCCTGCGGAAGCATCTGCTTTCCGTTCACTTCGATCACTGCGCGGTCTCCCGTTCCCTTCTTCACAATAAAGGGCATGTGCAAAGCATCCTTCTTTGCCTCATCGAATCTGCGACCAATGAAACGTTTTGCGGAGTAGATTGTATTCTTGTGGTTGGTAACTGCCTGACGCTTTGCAGCGATTCCCACTAAAACTTCCTCTCCCTTAAAGGCGACTACGGAAGGCGTTGTTCTATTGCCCTCTGCATTTGGTATGACGACAGGTTCACCGCCTTCGATGACAGCGACGCAGGTATTTGTAGTGCCAAGGTCGATTCCAATGATTTTAGACATAGGTGATCGGGGAAAGTAACATCAATTAGCACTCGGTATTTTAGAGTGCTAACTACTTCCCGTCAACATTGTATATCGGAATTTCTGCAGATGCCTATACTGTCGCTATGTTTCTCGACGAAGCGACTATCACTGTGTACGGCGGGACGGGCGGAAATGGATGTGTTTCGTGGCGTCGAGAGAAGTATATTCCGAGAGGAGGACCAGACGGTGGCGACGGAGGCCGCGGAGGCAGCGTTTACATTCAGGCTGATGACAACACCGATACCCTAAGTCTCTATCGCTCTTCTAAGGTTTTTCGTGCAGAGAACGGATTTGCTGGGTCCGGACAGGACAGGCACGGGAGAAACGGGAATGATTTATTGCTTATCGTCCCCTCGGGAACTCAAGTCGTATCCAATGGTACCGTCCTTGCAGATCTTCGGTCACAAGGTGATGAACTGATGATCGCCAAAGGTGGTCGGGGAGGATTTGGGAATGCGCACTTCACTTCATCCACGCGCCAACGTCCTGATTTTGCGGAAATGGGGGAACCCGGACAGACGCTCATCATTAAGCTGGATTTGAAACTCGTCGCCGATGTCGGAATCATCGGGTATCCCAGTGTTGGTAAATCAACACTGATATCCGTTATTAGTGCAGCTCGTCCAAAGATCGCCGATTATCCGTTTACCACGCTTGTCCCGAATCTTGGGGTTGTGCACGTCGATGATCGCTCGATGGTCGTTTGCGATGTCCCGGGTTTGATCGAGGACGCATCGGAAGGAAAAGGCCTTGGGCATAGATTTCTTCGACATATTGAACGCTGCTCCGTACTTCTCCATGTTCTCGATCTCTCACGTGCACTCGACGGAGATTCCATCGATGCCGCAGTTTTGATCAAGGATTATAAAACAATCCGCAAAGAACTGCAGAAGTTCTCCCCTGTACTCATGGAGAAACCTGAAATCGTAATTATCAATAAGTCAGATCTCACAATGCTTGATCTCGCTCCGACGATTGCGAAGCTTAAGAAAAGTAAAGTTCCGGTCCACAGTGCCATTTCTGCCACGTCGCACGTCGGTCTTAAGGAATTGCTTCGTACGTTACTGCGTGCAGTGCTCCAAGACCGAGAAAATCGGAAGGAAGAACCAAAACCTGCACGCGTTACGCTCAAACCGGGTACGGAAGATATTCGCATGGGAACTTATAAGATTACGAAGTCTCCTGATGGTTCATTACGGATAACAGGTAAGCGTTTGGAGCAGCTTGTCATGATGACGAATTTTAACGCTCAAGGGGCTATATTTCGTTTCCAGGATATTCTTGACCGCATCGGTCTACGCGATGCTATTCGTAGGGAGCGTAAAGCAGAAAACTCTCCAGTATTCATTGGGAACATTCCCGTGGACGTGTACCTGTAAACTTGGTACATTCCCCAGCGTTGATCTTTCTTAGTTTGAATTTAAGTGGCCCGGTAGCTCAGTTGGTACCTGCCTGCCGGCAGGCAGGGAGCACTCGCTCGCACACGATAGTATGGAATACGTCTACATTCTCCAAAGTAAGGCTGATGGTAGTTTTTACACGGGAATGTCTCAGAATCCTGCGAAGAGACTTGAAGATCATAATTTCGGTAGAGTGAAGACTACGAAGTCTAAAAAGCCGTGGAGTATCATGCACACAGAAGCATTTGCTTCGCGTAGTGAGGCGAGAAAAAGAGAGAAGTTTTTAAAAAGCAGTGCAGGGAGAGAAGAACGTGATATACTTTTGAAAGAGCTCAAAAGAGTGGCCCGGTAGCTCAGTTGGTAGAGCACTCGCCTGAAGAGCGAGGTGTCACCAGTTCGACCCTGGTCTGGGCCACCATCATTTACAACTACTTAAACAACCTCCTATAGATTTCGAGGAGTTCAAGAAACAACTATATTGCCAAACTAGAATTCAATTTTCTAGTACAATATCCAATCCCCGTAATAGTGAAGCTGCTTCAGGCAATGAGAATTTTGTTCTCTTCAGCATGTTCTGATTGAAATCAATCGAATAGTTATATGCTTTTTGAAAGTTTGCTTTAGAAAGATTCGTATGATGAAAAATACTTTTTTCAAAATCTGTTCCTTCAAAATTTGCTCCTGAACAATCTGCTTCCATGAAGTTTACATCTATGGCTAGACTGTCTTTTATGACGAGGTTTGGAAGTTTCATAAAAGTAAACCCAGAGAGGTTCAGTTCGCACTCTATAAACTGTAATCCACGAACTTTCTCAGCCAGAGACCAATCAATTCCGATTATTTTCGATTTCAGGAATGCTGTTTCAAAAAAGACACAGCCAGTAAATTTGACCGCACTCAATTTAGATTCAGAGAAAATGCAATCAATAAACCGACACTTGTTAAAGCTACTTTCTAAAAAGCTGCATTTATCGAATCTGCATTTCTCAAACTCTTTTCCACTAACTATTTGTCCCACTAAATTCGCCTTAGAAAATAACTTCTCAATATAATTCGATTGCACATCTTTTGCTAAATCCATGTATGGATTGTAGCAATTCGACTCATGTCATCATAGGATCTTTCTTCTAAAGGAGGTAAATCACTAGCAGTCCAAACAGCCATCGTACCAAACCATCAGCTACAACTCCCGAAACAGCCTCCGATAGATTTCGTAGTGTTGCAGTAAAGAAGAGATTGAAACCCACTCCGTATCACTATGGAGGCCACCGCCTTTGGGGCCATAGAGAAATGCTGGAATTCCTCGCTCCCCGAAATACCTGGCATCGGTTCCGCCGTGTTCGGACTTGAAGGGAATCTGTATCCCAAGAACTTCCTCTGCGATCCTTTTATATAGGCGAACCATCTCGCTGTCTCTCGGTGTATCGAGTGGGGCGGCACTCTTTACAGCTTCCAGTGTGCAATCCTCCGGTAGAAAAGATCGAACGTGAATTAGCGCCTCCTCAGCAGTTGCAAACTCCTCAGCCGTAAAGCGAATGTCGATTCCGCAGGTTGCCTGCTCTGGTATCTGGTTTCGCGCGGTGCTTCCTGCAAGCATGGTTGGAGTCACTGTCATCGTCCAGTGTTCTTTGGCCTCCAGTGGAAATGCGACCTTTAAGGTCTCGAGAGCCGCCTGCAGTTTCCAAATCGGATTTTGCGCTTTCCATGGGTATGCGCCGTGTCCCCCTTTGCCCTGTACGGTAAGTTGCGACCAGACAACACCTTTGTGTTTGCAGACAATTCCTTCCGCATCGCTGTCCGGCGTGAATGCGGCTTTGGCAGTGATGATTCCCTCGTTGAGCAGATACGGAATCGTCGTACCTGCTACTTCTTCGTCCGTCGTAATTAAGATACTGACGGGTGGATCTTCTCCTTCCGCAAGTGCATCTCTATAAGCCATTATTAACGGAAGAGTGTTGCCTTTCATATCCGATACCCCTCTGCCAAATGCAGAGTCGCCTTCTGTTCGCAGCGTAAAGAGTGCATCGGGAGCGGGAACAACATCTGCGTGCGCAAACAGTAGAAGACGCGCATTTTTGTTGGGTAGGTAGAGCCACGGGGAATATTCGTGTATACCACGCTGCATACGAGATGCGCTGGTTACAAAAAAGGCAGTATTGACCCAATCTAAACATTCCTTCTTATCATTTGGCCTATCCGCTGTTGAGTGAAACGAGACAAAACTCTGGAGTAAGTTGAGGAGCTGCGCCCGATCCGGAAGTTTTTGAATCATAATATTATAGTTATTGCTATTTACGTCAAATTGTTATATAATAT
>CAYGDT010000045.1:0-12039 GCA_964348745.1 uncultured Candidatus Peribacteria bacterium | reverse complement strand
TCCAACTATAAAGAATGATCCTTCATATGATCAGAAATTAATTGCAGTTTCATTATTGTCTTGGGCAAATTCTAATCGCTTGGATTGGTCTGGTTGCGATGCTGAACCTATGTTCATAGGGCTATCAGGAGGTTCCCAAAGAATAAATTGTGATAATCTATCGCGAGGCGATGAAATTTCCTTGCATGAATATTTTGAGACTATTGGAAAAGATCGTAAATTTTTTGTGCCTCCTAAAAATACAATCAATGTAGAAAGTAAATCGGATGGATTATTTGTCCTACTAAATAATACTTATGTTGATATGACGATAAGAGTTACAAAAAAAGTTTTTGGAGAAGAACTTAGGCTCCATAAAGAAGGGACTCAGCCAGAAGGAATTGAGGAGAATATTGCGAGAATTTATAAGGGACAGTCAAAGCCTCTTACAAATCATGGATATAGAATTTACTTTACGCTTAAAACAAAAAAATTGACTCGCTGGTCAGAACAAACAAGAGATTTTCAAAATCGAGGAGAGTTGTTTTGCACTGAATTTGAAAAAGCGTTTTCCTGGAGGCTATTAAGTGAAAGATTAGAAGCTGCGTTTAAAGATCAACTATTGTAACCTTTTGCCCTTCCATCTCTAATCCCCAACCTAAAAACAATTTTCAGAACTCAAAGATAAAGTTCACAACCTTTTTGCCAAGCCAATCTTAAAAGACTTTGATCTGAAAAAAAACGCTGTTAGAATTGGCAGCTGATTTATGCTTAAGCTCATTGACGCACTTGGCAGGAACCCGTATCAACATGAACTTGATGCTATTGAAAATAGCAACATTGTTGCTGCGGAGGTACGTGCAATCATAGGACAAGAGATATTTGAAAAACGAGCTGGGTATGCGTTGGTTTTGGGTATCAGCGAAGCAATAGCCTATCGCGAAAATTTAGACCCTTCAGAAACAATTGCAACTGTCAGTGGTGCATTCGATCCTATGCATGATGGCCATATCAATACGAGTGTTCAGTCACGAAATCACGCAACACAAGTGTGGGCAATTGTGAATGGCGACGCGTATCTTCAAGAGAAAAGAAAGGGGACAGATTTACCTGCTCCCTTTATTCCTTTTTACGAAAGAGTTCGTATTGTTGCCAAGCACCCTGCTCATGACGTTGTAATTCCTTTTCCCATAACAAATGACGAAACGGTTGGTTTCGCACTTGCCTGTATCCAACCTGATTTTTTTGTAAATGGAGGGAAAGACCGTCACCCTGAAGAATTGCCTTCTCTAGAACGTGAAGTATCCAGGCGTGCAAATATTGGATTACTGTATATGAATACTCCCTTAGAACTTCGAAGCTGTTCCAGTAGCAAGATGCTCCGAGCCACGTCTGCTTAAGCTGACGTGGTCCACATTCTGCCCGCAAACCTCACAAAACAGACAAACCCTTTTCAAAATCTGCCAATTCCCCTTGAAATAAGATACACAAAAGTGTACTATTAGTGTATCTTTATCTGTACATCATGACTACCCGCACAATAGGTATAAAGGAATTCAGGCAAAATATTCGCAAACTCTCGGAAGAGAAAAATGTTAAATATATTGTAATGAACCATTCGAAACCCATATTTAAAGTGGAACCTATAGATGAAGATCAGTTGATTTTAGAAAAATACGCAGATCAGATTGATCGTGGCCTAAGCGAGGCTAAGAAAGGAAAAACCATTTCTACTGCTACTTTGCGAAAGCGCCTGAAGCTGTAAAATGCGCACATGCGTGTTGAATACACAACATCTGCTGAGAAGGACATTTCCGCCCTGGACAAGAAAACAGCAAAGCGCATTCTCAATAAAATAGCCTGGTACGCGTCCCAGTCTGATCCTTTGGAATTTGCTAAGCGGTTGAATGATCCTCGAAAGCTATACCGTTTCCGAATCGGAGAATTCCGAGCGATTTTCACCATAAGAGGACAAGTGATTGTATTGCTTGTGCTAGCTGTAAAAAATCGAAATGAAGCGTACCGGCATCTGTGAATACAGAATTTGCAAATCATCTAATAACCCCAGCCACAGCATTCACGACTGCCGCTCGCTCTCCGCCTACTGCAGAAACCGCAGTGGTGCAATTTTCTTGGTTCTAGACGTGAAACGACGCTTGAGCTCAGCGGTCACACCATACCAAACAAACGAAACCGACGGCAGCAACAATGCAAACAGGTTGAAGAAGAAGTGTAAGTACAAACGGTTGATGCCGGTGAGCGGGTCCAGAATGCCCGGGCACTGATCGCACAGGCCCTGCACGTGTTGAACAATGCGGACGGTATGCTCCACCATGTGCCACCCCTCAAGAATGAGGAAGGCGTAGATGAAGCCGACGTTCGCAACATTTCTCTGTACATGCTGGCGAATCAGGGCTCTGATCATGACCGCGAATACCAGGAGGAGGCCGGTGAAATATAATCCATTGAAGACGAAGTGGTTCCATTCGTCGTCCAAAAACCATAAGAATCCTCGCGAGGACGTTGGTGCCAACCCTAGAATTCGAAATTGGTAGATCTGCGTAACGTGTTCGGCTTGATGAAAGAATTGTTCCACAAGCAGAAACGCAAATAAAATATGAATCCACGTGGGCAGTGTACGCACGACCGTAGGCGGGGTGCCGATCTTGTGCAAAAGCCAGACGCACACCTTCACGAAGTATCGCACTATCAGCACGTACAGCACGGCAAACGACCAGAATCCGAGGTCCGTAAAGAGGTACAGAGGAAACATAATTTATAATTATATACTATTTTATTAAATATTTCAACTACCGTTTTCCCTACTTGAAGCCAAATCATCGCCTCTATCGATCACAGTGAAAGAGGTCTGGACGGCTCACGGAACGCCCAAATCCGACGAGTTTTGCAGCAGGAGTGCCGCTGACGGGAACGGTTCCCACGTGTTCCCAAGGCGCACACGCATCCCCCTTGCGGCGCTCGATCAAGAGCATATTCGCACCGTCGCCCCCCGTCTGGTGCTGTACACGAACGTCGTAGCCCGATCCTCCTTTTTCCGCGTGCAAGAACAGAGCCGTTTCATAGAACGGATATGTGAACGGATCAATGAGAGTCACATCGCCGGAAAATTCCCCAAGGAGAACACTCCCTGTACCCGCATTCGAAAACAGCAATCGCGAGCCGCCAGCGTCCTCCGTGAGCTCGATGACTACTATTCCATCTTGCTGATGCGGAGGGGCCGTGACCGTGTTGCATGCGCACAGCGCGAAGGTCGAGATGCTAAGGAAGAGGGGGGCTGTGATCTTCTTCATGGTGATAGTGTAACACTCAAAGGCATACCTCATTACTGCTTCATTTCATCCGCTATACACACTTCACGAGCCGCACGCAGACCCGTACCGATGGCACCATGCACTGTTGAAGGGTTACTATCGGTTACCGTGGAGTCACCGGCAAAAAAGATAACGTTATCAATTGGTTTGGCCAATGTCTGACGCACCCCATACGCACCGGGTGGCACATACGTGTAGCCGCCCTTCGACCACGGATCTTCTGTCCAAGACACGCATTTCCCTTTTATGAAGCAGCTATAAGGAGCGGTACTACCGAAAAGGCGAGATAATTCTTGCTGAGCGCGTGATACAATTCCTTCCTCAGTGAGATTACTCAGTGATGCCGCTTGCAATCCACCCACAAGCCCTGTCAATACATGTACATTTGGGTGATTGACCGAAGCAGCGGGACACCACCACATTGAGATATTACCCAAACTGAAGTACACACTGAAACGCGGATCCCAGAATTTCTCGGTAAAGAGCAAATGAATTTTTAGCCCCTGCCCTGTCCGAATAGCACGTAGTGCCTCTCTTTTATCCGACGGAAGATCAGGATCGAAGCAAATACAATTTTCGCTTAACAAAGAAGGGGGAACAGTGATGATCACTTTCGAGGCGTCTATGGTGCCGGTGTCCGTCTGTAATTCTATGCCGCTTCCGATGCGACGCACAGCACGCACCGGCGTTCCCGTACGTATGTCCAAGCCAGACGCCATATGTTGCACCATTGTGTCATAGCCTTCAATGATGCAAAAATCATCGTCGCTCTGACGATATGGTGAACGCTCCTCATGCCCGAGATCGGCGATACCGATATTTTCAGGCTCCGCCAGATATTGATGCGAGAAAAAGCGAAGAGCGAACTCCCTCGCATGAGGATCGAGATTCAGCGTCATCATCCAGTCACGCAGAGAAGCGTCCCCGCTTGCTGGATCGTGCGAACGCATAACATCATCCTCCAATTCAAATACTCGTGCAAAATCGGGTTTTTTACAAATTTCCTCATAACTCAAGATACCGTCTTCTGGGTGTTCATAGCCTTGAGAACTGTAATCGGCACTGAATGTAGTATTCAGGTGTGCCTCATCAATATATTTCCATGTCGCTGTGTTGTCGCCATGGACAAATTCCGCTCCAAATTCAAGTGGGATGCCAGTAAAAGACCGGTCTGTCCAAACACGGCCACCAATGCGATCTCGTGCTTCAAGCACTATCGGAGCATATCCTTTCTCTCGCAGTGCTCTCGCCGCAGCCAGACCCGACACTCCCGCGCCTACTATGATGATTTTGGATACCATATCAGCCTTGGAAACGTAGGAGGGCTATGCCTGCTATTGCAAAGACTATGCCGAAAATCTGCGTATGGGTGATGCGCTCATGGAATTTGAAAACTCCCACGCTCTGGACAAAGATTACGGAGCATGCCGACCAGAGTACATTTACCATGCCCATGCCTTCATAGCGGAAAGATTGCACGAGGGAGAACGAAACGGCACCATAGAACAAGAGTCCCAATAAAAAATAGAATCTCTGACGCACTTGCGAGTATTCCTTCAAAAAACTGATGGCTGTCGTCTCGCAGAGCACAATGATGGCGACGTACACGTAGAGCATTAGGTGAGAGGAGGAACATCGGAAGCAACGGCGTGGAGGCATTGCCCGCCACGTACTTTTGGAGCTAAAGGTATTCTCAAAATACAAACTCCAATGATTACCATGGCAATCCCGACTGCCTCAATTTTGTTTATGCTCTCGCCGAATAATACGATGCCTGCTATGACGACAAAGATCACCGAAAATGCAGACCACAGGACGTTGACAATGCCCATGCCCTCGTAGCGAAAGGACTTCACCAGAAACAAAGATACGAATGCATAACATGCTAATCCTGCTATCAAGTACGCGATATTCTGTGAGAGAGAGTACTGCTTAAAAAGACTCAGTGCCGTCGTCTCACTCAAGAGAATGAACAGCACGAACATATACAATTTCCAGCCGGAATCATTGTTAGAGTTTGATGAAGGGTCCTGTTCCATAGGAGACATGGGGGTCGTAGGAAACTTGTGTCAGTGCGTTGTCTGTACCTTTGGAAAAAACGAACTCACGAATCATCATATTGTCCGTCAGAAACTTTGGAAAATACGTCTGCAGAAGATCCTCCGTGAAATGAATGCCCGGCTGTAGCTGGGACTGTAGAAGCGTGAAGAGTGCAGCGTACACTCCAATGGCAACCTGATAGTCAGTCCCACTCGTTTCCTTTAGTAGATCGTTTTGTGCGGAGTTAAAATAGTAGACACATTGGTCATCGTATTCCAATCGCATACCGATATTATCCGCCCCCACGAGGGGATCGCTATAATTATTCCCTAGCACAAGATCTTCCTCCGTCAGTTTGCCTTTCTGTTCATAGATATTCTTAAGATGTTCCATGGTCTCCAAATTTACCGAGTAAACGAACTTACAAGGCACGTCATATTTATTTGCAAGAGTCACACATTCTTCATGACCAACGATGCACCCCGAAGGATATTGCTTCAGTGGCATGACAGGCGCAAGGAGCGATTCCATATCTTGTCGGTGATAGAGGCCGTTGGGGTATCCGTTGCGAATCTTGTCACGCCCAAGCATCCATTCCGCCGGATCTGTCACCATTTCCACAATAAACTCAGGTATGCACCATGTGGCCATTTTTTCGCGATGAGCACGCAGGAAACGCGACGTATCATACTCAAACTCGGTGATGTCTTTGGGTAGACCGTGACGCTCCATGCCGATAGTAGCCCACACGTTTACCGATCCCGGGTTCATGCCTGTGAAAAAAATGTGCGGCTTTTTGGAATCATGCTCCTTGCCAACCCATTCAGTAACGGACTCTGCCAATGGAAGTGTGCTGCTCGTGCAGAAGGCACAACAAATATAAGATGCATTTTCATATTGAAAAACAGTCTCAGCAACCGTCTCTGTATCCGCATCACTAAGATCGAGTACCAGTTCAATGGAACGATTGCGTAGTAGTGCCATAAATTCTTCTTTTGTTTCTTTGCCTAATCGGAGTTTTACGAAATCTGCATTTAACCGATCCGGTGAAACGTATGGATTCTCTGGGAAGTCGCGCTGATCAAGCAGTGTGAGCGATCCAAAGTTCTCACGGTGGTGTTCCATGTACACCAAAACTGCATGTGCCAGAGTGCCGCTGGCTCCAAGAATAAGTAGGTTTTGTTTGGGTAGGATTGTCATAGACAATTTTTGTATTTATTTTATTATACATCATTTGGGCAATTCTCGCAACAGGCGGGAAATCCTTATATGTGCCGTATCTGTTTGCTAAAAAAACAAAAGGCTAGTATCTTTGTCATTCTTCCTCTCTTCATGAGGTAACTTGTCCTTGCTCTCTCTATCTATTCTTTCATTCATTCACCTTCAACTATTATGATACACCGCATTCTACTTATCATCGGCATGTCACTCGGATTCACTGGAACTGCTTTTGCACAGAACACAACATTCTCCCAGCAACCATTCACGGACGTTCCGGAAGGCAGTGAATCGTACCAAGCGATTGAATATCTCCGCACGCAGAATGTGATTAAGGGATACATCGATGGCACGTTCAAACCGAATACAATCATTAATCGTGCAGAATTCGTAGAGTTTATTATCAACCCCTTTATCTTGGACACGAATAGTATGGGAACTTGCATCATGACGAATATCTCCGAAGCCTCAAAGACGGTCTACTTCTCTGATGTTTCTGTGAATGCCTGGTATGCCGAGAATATTTGCTTTGCAAAAACAATGAACATTATTGATGGCTATCCGGACGGTACGTTCCATCCTGCTGATTCCATCAACTTCGTTGAGGCAGCAAAGATCATCTCCAATGTATTCAGTCTGAATATTGAAGAGTATCAAACCGGAGAATTCTGGTTCCGACCCTATGTCCAACAGTTGTCTGACCTCCACGCAATTCCTACAAATATCCGACGCATGGATCAGACGCTATCGCGGGCTGATATGGCACAGATCGTCTATCGTTTGAAAGTCGATTCGACCAAAAAAGCGAATATGGGATTCGATGCGACTTCGAACACGTTGTATCAAAGGACTCCAACGGAGGCTGTTTTGGCACCCCCCAAGCCTCCTGTTGTTACAAATTCCTATGACAGGCCGACCCGTCGTTCGATCAGGGATGCTTCCCTGCAGCTTCGTGACGAGCGCAGAATGCAATGGCAGTAACATGACTATTCTCATGGTGAGAATGCCATGGTGAGCGAATTTGAATAGTTTTTCCTTGCTGGGGTCCCATGCCTTGCGTAGACTGCAACGGATATATTTCGATTCATCCAGAGAACATGTTTGCCATTGTCGACATTGCCGGCTTTCAGGAGAAGGTAGAGGAGGGGATGAAACTCCGCGTTCCGTTGCTGGATACACCGGAGGGGAAAACCGTGTCGTTTGACAAAGTGTATCTCCTTTCAAAAAGCGATGAGAATATTTCCGTCGGCAAGCCGACCGTTGCCGGTGCCAGCGTGGAAGTGAAGGTCATTGCCCATGGCAAGGCCGAGAAGATCCGCATCTTTAAGATGAACCGCCGCAAGCGCTACCGCAGAACACAGGGGCATCGTCAGGATTATACGGATGTGGAGGTCGTGAAGATCAAGGGATAGGTTATTAGTATTAAGTATTAAGTATTAAGTATTAAGCATGTGGGTTATTCCATACACTTTTGGAGGTCGCGCATGGCATGCAGTGTGACTCCCAGATTTTGCATACTTGCGATTGTTTCACTGAGGCGTTCTTTCGCTTTAAAGAGGTGATGCAGATAACTTTTCTTGTGTATCCGGCTAAATGTGGAAGGGGAGTCTGCGTCGATGACGGAGTGGTCGTCCCGGAAGCAGGCATTCTGTATGCGGATCTGTGACCCATTACTAAGAAGCAGCGTTCCGTGTCGCGCAATACGCATCGGGAGTACGCAGTCAAACATGTCGATTCCCCTCGCAACGCACGCACGCATCTGCTCGATCACTCCAACACCCATCAGGTAGCGTGGTTTGTCTTCAGGCAGAAGCGGGCAGATCGTGTCGAGAACGGAGAGCATTTCATCCGGCGATTCGCCAACTGCAAGCCCTCCGAGCGCGTACCCGTCAAACCCAATGGCGATCAGTTCCTGCGCACACTTCTCCCGCAGATCGCGTTCCAGACCGCCTTGGATGATGGCAAATAAAGAGGATGCAGAGGAAACAGAAGATGCACCAGCCTTCGCCGCGTAATACGCGGCTTCGGCCGGCAGGGAAGATAAGTTATTGTGTATCTTCTTACACTGCTTTGCCCATGCAAGCGTTCTATCGACTGCCTTGAGAATATCAGAACGTTTTGCCGTCGAGGGCGGACACTCATCAAAACACATGATGATATCGGAACCAAAATTATGCTGAATACGCATAGACTCTTCCGGTCCGAGGAAAAACGGATCTCCATTGATGTGTGATCGGAAATGTACGCCGTCATCTGATATCTCGCTTAAATTGCGCAGGGAGAACACTTGGAATCCTCCGGAGTCCGTGAGGATCGGCAGATCCCAACCGATGAACGCATGCAATCCCCCGGCATCGCGTATGACGTCGTCACCCGGTTGCAACTTAAGGTGGTACGTATTGCAGAGCAGAATCTGCGCACCGAGTTTCAAAAGGTCTTCATGCGTCAGGCCTTTCATGGCTCCTGCGGTACCCACCGGCATGAAGAATGGAGTTTCGATAACGCCGTGCGCAGTCGTAAGCGTTCCTCTGCGACCAAGCGCTGTCGTTGCATGCAGTGTAAACATGTCGACATCGTACCTCATATTCTTACGTATCTTCTGTTTCCTCTGACTCTTCTGCATCCTCCCTGCCAGCCGAAGCCGCGTAATACGCGGCGAAGGCTGGTGCATCTTCTGCATCCTCATTAATTCCCCTTGCGCAGATTTCGATTTATGAACCAATAACTTGTACAACATCGCCTGTTGCAGGACAATACTGTCCGTATTTTCCCCCTACCTATTTATGTCTTGTTGTTCGCTTAAAAGTCCAAAGTGCTCAGCGAAGCTGCTTCTTCGAGTAAGCTTCGGAGTATCACTTCTTCTTGTCGGTATCACGCATTATATGACACTTACGATGTTTGTAGGCATGGTATCTGACGGTCTTGGACCTTTGTCCATGCTTGGTACGGTCTGGGCATACGTTCTTCCTGCACTTATGATCGTCGGTGGTGCGCTGTTTGCCGTTGGTATGTACTACGAAATTGCTACGTGGACGGCTGGTCTGGCTCTCTGCTCGATTCCCGTTGGAATGCTTCTGAAGCCCGTACTTTCGGGTGTCGGATTGCCCGACGTTATGCCTGCCGCAGTGAACGCATGGCTGTGGATTATCATCTTCTTCTTTGTCGTGAAGTCCGTGAGTTGTTGTGGTAGTTGCTCGACACCTGAGGGGAAATAATTATTGAATTGTGAAAAATGTCATGGTGAACTCTGTCGCCTGCCTGCCGGCAGGCAGGAACCATGACATTTTTTTAATGCGTATATTTTTCTATTGAATGATCTTATCGATCAGACCGTACTCCAGTGCTTCTTTTGCCGTCATAAACTTATCGCGTTCCGTGTCGATCTCCACTTTGGCAAGGTCTCGTCCGCTATGGAAGGCGATCATTTCATTGAGGAGCTTCTTCGTCTTGATGATGTGTTCAGCGTGAATGGCAATGTCGGTTGCTTGTCCTTCGGTACCTCCCAGTGGCTGGTGGATCATGATTTCGCTGTGTGGCAGCGCAAAGCGCTTGCCCTTGTGCCCACCAAGGAGAATCAGTGCACCGCCCGATGCCGCCATACCCAGACAAACGGTGGAGACGTCGGGTTTGACGTGTCGCATAGTGTCGTACATCGCAAGCGTCGAGCTGACTTGTCCGCCCGGTGAGTTCACATACAGCGTGATGTCTTTTTCCTTGTTTTCCTTTTCCAAAAACAGCAACTGCGCGATCACTGAATTTGCAACATCATCATTGATTGCTGTACCGAGGAATATAATGCGCTCCTCAAGCAGGCGAGAGTAGATGTCGTAGACGCGTTCGCCGAATTGCGTTTTTTCGATGACACTTGGAATGAGGACGTTGCTCGGCATCAGAGATCCATTTGTAATGTTTCTGTAGATTGATTGAATGGCGGGATGCATGTGGGATATGGAGAATACAGATTGAAAATTGAAGATGGGAAATTGAAGACTCAAATTTCTATTCATTACTATTGTACCGTATTTTACGGTCGCACGGGAGTTGGTAAGCAAGTCATTCTGTTGTCTACTCATGATGATAATCACGGTTAACATTTCCGTGCTGACCTTATTTGAGCCATAATCTCGACAATGAAGTCTGACAAGCATTCTTGGCAACAGCGAGCAAAAGATCATCTTGCCTCCGTAGCAAGACCACTGATCGTCGTCCTTGGACCGACAGGATCCGGCAAGACGGAGTTTTCGATACAGCTTGCGCAGTTGATTGCTACAGAACCGGGTCGATCTGCAGAAATTATCAATGCCGATTCGCGCCAACTCTATCGAGGGATGGATATCGGTACTGCAAAGATCACAAAGAATGAGATGCAGGGAATTCCGCATCATCTCCTTGATCTCCTTGATCCCGATCAGGAAGCTGCGGCAGGTTGGTACCGAAACGTAGCCATCGCATCTATTGCTTCGATTCATTCTCGAGGAGGAGTCCCCATACTTGTTGGCGGTTCCATGCTCTACCTGAGTGCGGTGATCGACGGACTCTCGCTCGCTCCCGTGAAAGATCATCTACTTCGGCTTCGACTGGAGCAGGAATATACAGCCGACAAAGGTGCATCTTTATATGCAAGATTACAGTCATTGGATCCTCAGGCGGCAGCACGCATTCATCAAAATAATATGCCGCACCTCGTGCGTGCTGTGGAGATCTGCGAACTGTCTGGTCAGCCAAAATCGCATACGGTTTCAACCGGCGCTGCTCACGATTTTGACATGCTCATTTTTGGCATGCAAATAAGCAGAGATGATCTTGTTGTTAAAATTAACAACAGAACAGCATCGATGCTTCGCTCGGGGTGGTTCGAAGAGGTTTCGGAGTTGATGAAATGCGGATATACCGCAGAGGACCCCGGTATGAAAGCGAGCGGTTACAAAGAGATCATGCGTTTCCTGCGTGATGGTGCAGCATCGCCAATCGAAGAGCTTGCAACTGAGATCGCGAAAAAGACACGTCAATATGCGCGTCGGCAGATGACCTGGTGGAAAGGGGACGAAAGAATTTTCTGGATTCCTAAAACTTAAAGACATCGTAGTGTTCCTCGATACTCTGCTTCATCTGCCACAAGGATATAATCATTGTCTGATACTGCGGGGACTCATCGGGGGTTTCCTTACTGATGTAGAATTCGTAAATTTGCTTCAGAAGGCTCCCGATATTGCTCAGTGCAAGATCGGATTTGTCTTGCCATTGTTCCGGAAGAGATTCATAGACGTCCATTTTTAAAAAACTCTTCGGAACATTGATGTCGATCTCTCCGGATTCAACGAGCTTCTTTATGTTAATCAGAAAATCCTTGTATTTGTCATCCATCTTTCCTTGAATCGGAGCCCCCGCGTCCTTCTGCTCTGCATGTGTCAGACTCCCCGATGATGCTACTTGTTGTGCGAAGCTGGTCATTACTCATAGTATACCAGAG
>CAYGDT010000044.1:0-12168 GCA_964348745.1 uncultured Candidatus Peribacteria bacterium | reverse complement strand
CCCTACCCCCTACCCCCTACAGCTGGCGTCTTAAGCGTCATGTGGAACAAACAGGGTATCTACTACTACGGAGCCTCGGATCACGCTCATAGAGCCAGTATGGCACCGTATGTGCTGCAATGGGAATCTATGCGAACCTGCAAAGAACAGGGTTGCACGTCCTATGATTTGCTGGGCATTGCCCCACCGGACGCACCCTCCTCTCATCCTTGGGAAGGCATTACGGACTTCAAAGAGAAGTTCGGCGGAGAGGTGGTGCAGTATCCAGAGGAGCAGATGATTGTGCTACGACCGTGGATGTATTGGTTGTTAAAGATGAAGCGGAAGTGGTGGGGGTAAAACCTCACCCAGCGCAGGATGCTTCCTGCGCGCCTAATCATGCTGCTCCTATCGTGTGGCGCGCACGTAGGCAACGTGCGCTGGGGGATTTTGAATTCATACTACCTTTCCCGTATACAAAAAAACCCCTCTCTTGCGAGAGGGGTTTTTCGTTCCTTATTCAAGGGAAAAGATCATCCGATCGAATCAACTAGCTGTTGTAGCTTGTCGACTTGATAGAAGTCTCTGGGTACTCAATCCAGTTAAAGACTGCACCAGGAGTCGTCGATACGTTATTAAGCAAAACGTACGTGTTCGCCTGATCTTCATCGATCCATTCAATATGCGATCGAGTAGCTCCGCCGAACGCACCGAATGCGATTGGTGTGTTGGCGAATGTGTCGAACCTCTGGAGAGAAACCTGCAATACAGAGACACCACCGTTTGCCGAAGCGTTGTTCGGGTTGGTGATATCAGCCTGCAATACGAATGTCGAGTCTGTACCGGAATCGATCGACGTGTCGACCGTAGAGGCGCGAAGCCCCTTACATTCGATCATCAACGAACCGGAAGCAGTACCGCTGACTGCTGCAACAGGAGTTGCACCGTTGTATGCGGTACATGCGGATGTCTTCGTCTGGTCTGCCTTGTTGTAGATCTTGAAGGTAGAACCATCGATAGAGACGTTGGTTGCGTTTACGTTAAACACAACACCGGACAGTACGACGTCGTTGCGTCCGTGCTTCGTGTTGCCATTGGCAGCAGCGGAGAACTTGAACTGACCAATAGCCGAGATACTCGTCGGTACAGATGTACCGTTAGCATCTGGGTTTGCGTTCGTGATGGACGTGATCTTCGAAAGAACGGAAACGTTCTCGTTACCGACGATCGTCGAGTTGCTGTTGGAGTTGCTGGTCTTCGTTTCAGCACCAACGAAAATTTCTCCTTCAGCAGTTCCATCGGAGTCGTTCATCGTCAGGTCGTTGCTGGACTCAGCTCCACGGGCCTGAACGACAACGTTGTCGTAGGTCGCGGAACCTGATCCAATGAAGAGCCAAATGGTTTGCTTGCTTACGCCACCTTGCTCATCGGTCTTCATGCGAGGACGAACGAGGACATCTACGTCCGCGCCGTTCGGGACAACGAGCTGAGCGCTTTCCATGTTGGCACAGAAGGTCGTAACCGTTCCGGAACCAACGTGGTCGCCTGTGTAGGCTATTGTGCGGCTGCTAGCGAACGGGTTGTGGTTGAGCTTTGTGTCAGTGCCACATCCACCCTTGGTTGCTTCAGCAAACTTGGTGGACTCACCGTCGCGATAGAGTTCGAGACGATCGATCGACGTTGCAGAACCCAGTCCCTCTCCGAGCGTTCCGGAACCGGTGAACTGGATGTCTGTTACATCAATTGCCTCGTTCTCAGCGTGCAACTGCAAGCGAAGGATCGCTTCGCCGAGCGTACCGCCAAGAAGTTGGCGATTGCGCAGCGGCTGGTTGCTCTGCGTCACGTACAAGTCACCCTGAGAGACGAGCGAGAACACTTGAGAGTAGACGGTCGTAACGACGATGTCGCATGTCGATGCGACGGCACCTGCAGAATCTCTGCAAGTCGAATTCGTCTTGATGTTGCTCAAGCTGGAACCGTCATCGAGCTGCTCTGCTTCAATGTAGGACACCGTAGAACCCGTGTCGAAGCGGAGCTGGAAGTCATTGTTTGTCAGAGAGGAGGATACGTCCATGTGGACTTCGAAGACGACTGTCTCCTGAGCCGGGACAACATATCCGCCGCCTGCGAGGTCGTTGAAGGTGACCTGGCTGGACTGTGCAGCGACACCGTCCTCGAGGATGGTATCGACAACACCGTCACCGTCGGTATCAACCCACAGTGCGTAGTTCTGACCGTTGTTCAACGATCCGGACGTAGACGCGAAAATGGTCTTGGTGAAGAGCAAGTCTTCAGCCTGACCGGCGCGAACTTCGAACCGGAAGACGTTGACGTTCTTGGAGTTCTCCACAGACGTGTCCGTTGCACCGATTTCCTTAACGGTTACCGTCATTGTGGCTGTAGCGATCTGGTGGAAGTTACCAGCGATATCGCCGCGTGGGCGAACATCACCGACCTTATCACCAGTAGAGAGTCCTTCGACCTGCATCTGATACGCTGCCGAAGCAGTGATCAAACCGCCGAAATCACACAACGCGCCACCATTGGCGACAGTGTTTGCCACGAGTGCGCCACCGCTGAGGATGTGCGTCGGCTCGCCGCAAATATGTGCGCGGAACTTGTCTCCGCTACCTGGGTGCGTACCGGTGCCGTTATCGAGGAAGTCGACACGCAGTTCCCATTCTTCATCACCGCGAACAACGAAGTCGTCGAAGCGATAGATCTGCCACGTACCTCGGTTGCTACCGGTGTTTGTGTTACCGGAAGTGCCGGATGTCGTCAGACGCACACCATCGATCGTGCGACCGGTGGTCTTATTACGCATCTGTACGTTCTCCAACATTTCATAAATTTCATCCGAAGTAGACGCGCCATCATTAATAGAACCGCCAGTGCTGGTTGTACCCTGGACAGCCATGAAAATGTTCTTTACGTCGATATCCTCACCGCCCGTCGCAAAAGAGACGTTGGCAAGAACAGCGTCGTTGGTCTGCTTCGTGTAGGTCTGTGCAGCGGGACCGTCGATACCGATCGTAAATTCACCGGCATCGATTGTCACCTCTGTAGCATTGTCAGAAGCCGGAAGGGCGATCTGAGATCCGTACAGCTGACCGTTTACACCGTAACCGTAGAGTGAACCGACCGCAAAGAGGTCAGAGCTCTCTTCGAAGTGCATGATGATCGAGTTACCTGCACCACCGACGATGTCGGCAATGATTTCGAGTGTGATCTTGTCACCCTCGAGCACGGTAAATGGAGGATCGAACACGACGGTTACGAAGTCACCGACCGTCTGAGAGACAGTGTTGGTGAGGATCGTGCCATCTGTGCGGCGCACTGCGATGTTTACGATATCTCCGTCACTAGCGGAGCTGTTTTGTTCGAATGTAGCGGAGTAGAAGGTCTGGTCCTCCGTAGAGTTGATAGACACTTCGTACTTACCGACAACCGCGCCAACGTCACCAACCTGAACCTGTGTCGGTGAAACGCTGCGGTAGGTCACGGTAACGATACCGCCCGTAACTGCTGCAACACGGAATGTATCACCGCGGAGCGGGAAGTTACCGCTCACGCTTTTAGCATTACCGAATACGTCGGATGGGAGCTCAACAACGAGGTTGTGCTCTGCAGACACCGTTGCCGTGGACGAGAAGTCCGCGACTATGTCCACCGTCACAGTCTCACACGGATCAAGGATCAATGGAGAAGCGAAACGGAGGTCAGCTGTCTGGTCCTGCGTATCGATCGTGCGCTTGCGTGTAATACGAGCGCCGTTCACTGCGGCGTAGATACCATCAAGATCGGTGACCGTTCCGAATCCTTCGTGAAGGACCGTCAAGTTCTCGATAGCGATGGAATCGTCGCAGGAAGCCGTGAAGTCCGTTGAGAGCATCACGACGCCGACTGCACCTCGTGGCACAGTATCGCCAACAGGGTTGCTGGCTGCGAGAGAAACCTCAAGGAGACCATTGCCCTGGACGAATGCCGTGTAACCGGAGAATTCTGCGCTGTCATCGAAGACTACATCATCTGCGGTCATCATGTCAGAGACCGTCAGTGTGTACTGGTGTCCGGCTTCCAATGACTCACCGAGGGTGAGTTCAACAGTGTCGGTTCCCAGTAGATTGGCAGAAGTTACGGTCAAGCTTGAACCGTCAACAACGGCGAAGTGCGCCTTGTCTTCAGCGGCTGCCTGGTCGAGTGGCTTATTGAACTCGACTTCAACAGTCGTTGAGGAAGTAGCAACTGCATCCGTGATCATCGGATCCTGGCTCATTGTACCGCCACAGTCCACACCGTAGGTGAGACCCTGGTCGACACGGTAGAGCATCGTAACCATTTCTGCGCGGTTCATGTTGTCGCCCGGACGAACACGACCCGTTGAGTCGTCACCCTGTAGGACACAGTGATCAGCCGCCGTCTGAATGACGTTGGTGTACCACTGGCCGCTCGGGTTATCGACGAACTGAGCAGCGTCGCCAGTCGGAGCAAGTCCGAATGCGCGAACGATGAGGGCGGCAGCTTCTGCGCGATTAATGTTCGCGCCTGGACGGCCGTAGCACGGTTTGCTGCCGTAGCAGTCACCGTCACCACGAACCCATCCTTCTTTGCCGGCCTCCTCGAAATACCCATAATACCAGGCACCGGTTGCAACATCGTTAAAGCTTGCGACGGCTGGCGGAGTGGAAAGAATTCCACCGTTCAGCTCGACAACCAGCTTCACGAACTCAGCGCGATTGGCGGAATCGCCAGCGCGGAACCGAGCCTGAGTGGCGTCCAGGTAACCTGCATCAACGAAAGCGCTGACGCCGTCACCGTACCACACACCCGCAGGAACATCACTGTAGGCTGCAAGCACCGTACCCACTTGGGTAAGTGAGAGGGCTGCAACCGATACTCCTGCGAGGACTTTCTTCATACGAAGAGAAAATCCCATAAGGAAGAGGTGTAAAAAAAGAAATAAAAACAAAAGAAATGAAAACGGATCTATCAAGGTCAAATGAAGCGTATCGCACACCTGACTATTCTTTGCTCTTGTGTGGAGAGAATGGATGCTCAAAAGATGGCACACCTTTCTCCTTATATATAAAGAGGGTACACGAGACAGAAAGAACGCGTGGTACAGGCGTATTGCAATACGAAAACACGACGCAAATGAACTACTGAACCTGCGGGTCGAAGACCCGCTCTCAGCGCACTGCGTGTGAAGATTGTCTTCCTTCGTGTAAAGAACAACGAAGTGAAGGCAAGGTGCCGATGCGTAAAGGAGCGTGTACACGGATCAGACTCTATGGGGTCATAGAGGCGGATCAGCGGTATTTAAGCGCCCTTAGTGCTCCAAAGCAAGATGGTACGCACTGATCCGTGCAGCTAGATAAACGCCCCGTCAGGCACATTGTTACGGTGGATGGATATGCGAAATACCCGATTGAAAACAACAGAGAGGCTCTGATTGACGATTCACTATAGTAGGATTGCAATGATTCCGCTTTATTTCACTGGTTTCAGCATGATAATTTAGAATTGCGCAATAAAAATAATAGTATCTAATAATCATAAATGTGCGTAGCAAAGCTAACATGGCGTTTTAGGAAGATAACATTGGGAGCGTTATTGGTGATCGGTGATTAGTGATCGGTGATTAGTGATCGGGAATCAGTGAATTGTATCAACTTATGCCCGATTTCCGATCCCCGATTTCCGATCACTTTTTCCGTACTTCCTGTCCCTTCTCCGTATCCTTCACTGCGTACCCAAGCGCTGCAATCTGATCGCGCAATTGATCGGACGCGTCGAAATCTTTTTGTAATCGTGCCTTCTCGCGCTGAGCAATGAGATCAAGAACCTGCGTTGGAACTGTATTTTCTTCTTCCGGCTCGAAACAACCAAACGTGCTGCGAATCATTGTGACGAAAGATCTGCACGCAGAAATATTTTTCTTCTTGCGCGACCATGCCATGCAATCAAACACGACCGCGAGCGCACCCGGTGTATTAAGATCGCTATTCAGCTCCTCAGCGAATTTTCGCTTCCACTCCTCTGCATCTTCCCTGCCGGCCGTAGCTCCGTCAGGAGCGGAGGCTGGTGCATTCTTTGCATCTTCTGCATCCTTTGCATCTTCTGCATCCTCCATCCACTCCACAATCTTTCTTCTTGCCTTCTTCGCATCATCCAATCCCTTCTCAGTAAACTTCAGATTCGTCCTGTAGTGCACAGAGAGGAGGTAATACCGCAAATCCATTGGAGAGAATCCCATTGCACGAATGTCATCTAAGGTTAACACGTTGCCAAGACTCTTTGACATTTTCTCTTTCCCCATGTCGATGCGTCTGCGATGGAGCCAGAGTTTTACGAAAGGTTTTTGACCGCTTACCGATTCGCTCTGCGCGATCTCGCACTCGTGATGCGGAAAGATATTATCCTCGCCACCGGTGTGTATATCGATCTGCTCACCAAGCAAGGAACTACTCATGGCAGAGCACTCGATATGCCAACCAGGAAATCCCTCGGGATTTTTTTCTCCGGGCCTGCCCGCCGTAGTCCCGCGCGGATGCGGGACGAAGGTGGGTGACGGCCAGCGCAGCACATGATGTTCGTTTGCTCCGACGCAGAATTTCCAGAGTGCAAAGTCCGCAGGGTGCTTCTTTCCTTCGCGCACTTCCACGCGCGCACCGGAGGAAATTTTATCCAGTGTGTTTCCAGAAAGCGTTCCGTAGGGCGTGAGTGTTTTGGAAGTGACATCGAAATATATCCCATCGTCGGTTTGGTATGCATAGCCTTTTTTCAGCAGTACTTCCACCATTTTTTGCATCTGAATAATGTAATCCGTCGCGCGGGGACGGTGCTGCGGCTCGCGCATGTTGAGAGCCTTCTCATCTTCCAAATACTCAGCCTCATACTTCCGCGCAATCCCGATGATGCTCTCCTGCGTGACATCTCCAAATTCTTTGCGCGCCTGTCGCTCGATCTTGTCTTCGCCGGTGTCGGCATCGGCAACAAGGTGCCCGACATCGGTAATGTTTTTGACGTGCGTCACGCGGTACTCAGAAACCTCCAACCAGCGACAGAGGAGATCTGCCATAAGAAAGGAAGAATAGTTGCCGATGTGCGGCCTGCCGTAGACGGTGGGACCGCATGTGTAGATCGTTGCACTCTGCTCTTTGAGTGGAGCGAAGTCCTCTTCTCTTTTACTAAGCGTATTATAGAGACGCAGCGGCATGACAAAAGCATACAGCAACCTGCATCAAACGAAACACCGTTACGCGGCTCTCTCCATTGCATTCAGAGTTTCTTCCCGAGTTTGCTCAAGCACAGCTTCAACAACTTCCATAGGATAACCAAGCCTGAGTAGCAGTTCCTGCGTTGCAGCAATTTCATCGAGAGGCACCACATTACTATCTGGCGGCTCATCAGTCCCAAAATCTGTTTCGTTTGCAATTTCAAGCAACGCATCAGGAGTAAGACGCTTTTCGAAATCGTCGTCACCGTCATCAAACCGATACTGTGAGACAGTATTCATAGAACTAATAATACCACTCAGAGAGACGAAAGACAAGAGAAATTGTCATCATGCGTGCACTGTATGCGGGAACTTTCAGTCGTCGCATTCTTTTGGTAGGCTCTGCACGAAGATTCTTCTCCCCTATCATCTCCATGGACAAACACGCAGCAAGCAAACGTATTGCAGGAAACGGATTCATCGCCGCGCTCGATCAGAGTGGCGGCTCTACCCCCAAGGCACTCGCTGCGTACGGCATCGGGCCGGATGCATGGAGCAATGAGGAAGAGATGTTTGAACGCATGCACGAAATGCGCACGCGCATCATTTCGAATCCTCGATTCGATCAACGTATTTCAGGTGCGATCCTGTTTGAAAGAACGATGTTGAGCGCGATCGACGGCGTACCGACTGCGCAGTACTTGTGGGAGAAGAAGAATATCGTCCCTTTCCTAAAGGTGGATGAAGGGCTTACAGATGAGCAAAATGGTGTGCAGATGATGAAGCCAATGAAAGGACTTGCCGCGCGCCTCAAGAGTGCAAATGAGCATGGAATTTTTGGAACAAAGATGCGATCGGTGATCAATAGCGGGAACATCGAAGGGATCGCGGCAATTGTTGCGCAGCAATTTGACGTCGGCAATACGATACTGGAAGCGGGCCTCATGCCGATCCTCGAACCGGAGGTCAACATCAAGTCTCTCGATAAAGTCGCGTGCGAAGCGCTGCTACGAGAGCAACTTCTGCGACATCTGGATCGCTTGCCTGCTCAGCAGCAGATCATGCTAAAACTGACCCTTCCGGATGTGGCGGACTACTATCAAGATCTGATCGCCCATCCGCGCGTGCTGCGCGTCGTCGCTCTCTCCGGCGGATACTCGACCGAGGAAGCGAATGCAAAGCTTGCAAAAAACCACGGTCTGACTGCCAGTTTCTCCCGCGCACTCGTGCAGGATCTGCGCGCAGACCAGAGTGATGAGGAATTTACAGAGGTATTAGATAACGCTATTGCGGGTATCTATGCGGCATCTATTACCTGAAACGAATTAACGATTTTTCCGATTCACAAACAGCTGCTGAACGATTGCAAAGACCGTGGAAACCGCCCAATAAAGCGACACGGCAGCCGGAAACTGCAGAGCAAAGAATCCAATCATGAATGGCAAGCCGTACATCATGACTTTCTGCTGCACTTCCTGCTGACTCATTGCCTGCTTCTCCTTTTTTTCTGGCTGTACTTGCTTCTTTTTCTGCATTGCAAATGAGAGTTTCATTTGAAAGAACTGCAACAAGACGAGCAGTGCCGGCATGACGATGATGTTTGGCTTTGCGAGATCCATCCAAAGAAAATGCATGCCAAACGTCCACGTGAGATTTGCATGCGGCCCGTACAGCAAGTGCTGCGAGAGTGCGAGCACCGAACCGTCGCGGATGACGAAGAAGAGCCCGATCAACACGGGGAACTGAATCAGCATCGGGAGGCACGACTGCATGGGGTTTACCTTGTTCTCCTTCCAGAGCTTCATGGTTTCCTCCTGCAGCTTCTTCGGATTTTCCTTGTGCTTCGCGCGGAGTTCGTCCATCTTCGGCTGCACCAGCTGCATCTTGCGCTGGCCTTCCATCGCATGCTGCGTCGGGAAGAAGAGCACCAGTTTTACTATGAGCGTGAGAATGATGATCGCAATCCCCAAGTTATACTCCCACGTAACGGATGCGATGATAATGAGAAGATTGAGGAGCGGCTTCGTGATGAACGTCCGAAAGAGTTGTGTCAGCACGCCCGGATCGTAGACGGAGAAGCGTGTGACCACACCGCTTTGCAATTGGCTATCCAGCGCAGGGGCTACCTGCGTGCCCTCGGGCACCGGCAATTGTACCTCGTACGTTCCGTAATCGTTAAAGAGTGAGTAGAGCCACGGTGCAAGACTGACCTCCGCGGATTCTCCCGCTTTTACTTCGGTCAACGGAACGCATGGGGTCGCTGTTTCTTCCGTCTGCAACTCTGTTTTTACGCCGTCCTGCCCGACCTTCCAAATCTTAACCGGCGGTAGAGGACAGAGATCTTCAAGAATCAGATCTTGATCAGACTTGTTATTAATGATCAAAACAGGATAGTGCTGTCCTTTGACCGTCGCATCCTGCGGTGTCAGAGAAACGCCTGTGACCTCGTTTTTATTTCCACCGAATCGATCAGGTAAAAACTGCTCAAACAGCAGTTGTGTCCCCAGATACACCACTGCAAAAATCAGCAAAAACTGGATAATGGATGATGATCGAGATTGCGGCTTGCTCATATGTGCTGCGAGAAAAATGCGGCGACGTCGTTTTGGATATCGTTAAACGTGCACGTAAGACTAGCTGCCCTCGGCGTAATCAACAACTGGAAGACGGGGAGTTTATCGTGCGCAAGTACTGCAATACGCACCGCCTCGCGACAACGCCTCCGCATGCGGTTGCGTTTGACTGCGGATTTATCGAGCTTCACCGACGCGGCTGTGCCCACGTAGATCGCGGGTCGTACGGGGTCAATATTCGGATGTTTAGGCTTGCCCGCCGAAGCTTTAGCGAAGGTGGGAGGTTCTGCAAGCCACCGGATCGTCATGGTCTTCCCTCTCCAGACATGCCCCCTGCGGCGGAGGTAGTCGTTGACTTTGCGCCCTTGGAGGCGGGAGAGTTTCATGAGATTGAGTATTACGTATTATGTATCAAGAATTAAGTATAATTCTCAGCTTCTCGTACTTAATACATAATACTTAATACTTAATACTTCTTCAGGACTACGCTAAACTGCCGCCATGACTCAACTTACCAAAGACGACGTCGCACATATCGCCAAGCTCTGCCGCTTGAACGTTTCCGATGCGGAAATGGAGAAATATTGTAAGGAGCTGACGCAGATACTCTCCTTTGTTTCGAAACTGAGTGAGGTAGATACCAAAGGCGTGCAACCGACGGCACAAGTGACGGGGCTTTTTAATGGATTTCGCAGCGATACGATCCTCGATAACGGCATCGATCCGGATGATCTACTTGCCTGCAGCGGGCTACCGATCGTTGATCATCAGATCCAAACGCCGTCTGCGCACGGCTAATCGTATACAATGGACAATTTTGCAATTTACAATTTTCATTCAATGTTCAAAGCACAATATGCAATGTTGCAAATCTCTGTAAAATTAATCAAAGCCCACTGATCATTTTTACCATGCTCTCTTCCCTTACGATCGCACAGGCACACGCGAAACTAAAGAAGAAAGAGATTTCGTCTCAGGAACTTGTGCAATCGTGTATCGATCGCATCGAATCCGTCGATGGCGCACTGAATGCCGTCGTATCTAAAAATTTTGATAGAGCCCTGATTCAAGCCAAAAAAATAGATTCCGAAGGAAAGTTCCTGCATCCGCTCCAAGGCATACCGTTTCTCGTAAAAGACGTCTACTGCGAAACGGGTATTCCGACAACTGCATGCTCCAACGTATTACGATCAAAGGACTATCGACCTCCGTTCAATGCTACAACGGTACAGAGGCTGCTTGATGCGGGCGCGATTTCCCTGGGGAAGACCAACACCGACGAATTTACCTGCGGAGGCAGCACCGAGACCTCCTGCTATGGCGTGACGCGAAACCCCTGGAACAAAGCGTGCGTGGCGGGCGGATCTTCCGGCGGACCGGCCTCTGCGGTCGGTGCAGACGAATGTATTTTTGCATTGGGAACGGATACCGGCGGATCGATACGGCAACCTGCAAGTTTCTGTAGTTGTAGCGGCATACGAGTCACGTATGGGCGTACCAGCCGCTATGGGACAATGAGCATGGCAAGCTCGCTCGATACCACGGGGCCGATCGCAAAGACTGTGGAGGATCTCGCGATCATTCTGGAGACAATCGTCGGCCATGATCCAATGGACGTAACAACGGCAGACCGTCCGAAAGAAAAATATACCGCAGCACTGACGGGTAACGTAAAAGGGCTGCGCATCGGACTGCCCAAAGAGTATTTTATTGAAGGGATTGATCCCGAAGTGGAAGCCGCCGTGCGGCAGGCGGCGAAGACGTTTACATCGCTTGGCGCGAAGATCGTCGATATTTCCCTTCCGCATACCGAGTATGCGGTTCCCGCGTACTACATCATCTGCCCGAGCGAAGTCAGTTCCAACATGGCACGGTTCGATGGCATCCGGTTTGGACACGTTGCTAGAACGGAAAATGGAAAGAGGATAGAGGATAATGAACGGAAGGAATCGGATTTGGTGGAGTACTACAAGCAGGTACGCACCGAAGGGTTTGGTGACGAAGTGAAGCGACGCATCATGATCGGTACCTACGCGCTCTCCGCCGGATACTACGACGCGTACTATCGCCAGGCGCAGAAGGTACGGACATTGATCAAGAAAGATTTTGATGAAGCGTTTACGAAGGTGGACATCATCCTCTCACCCGTGTCTCCGACACCCGCGTTCGCCGTCGGCGCGCATAGCGATGATCCCGTTGCCATGTACTTAGAAGACGTGTTCACCGTATCGCAATCTCTCGCAGGAATCCCATGCCTTTCGGTACCGTGCGGATTCTCACAAAAAGGGTTACCGATCGGCGTGCAGATGATGGGCGCACAATGGCAGGAAGCCACAATTCTCAATGCTGCCTCTGCCTATCAGAACGCTACTCAGTGGCACCTTGCACGACCTACTC
>CAYGDT010000043.1:0-12257 GCA_964348745.1 uncultured Candidatus Peribacteria bacterium | reverse complement strand
ACGTAGTATAGCATTGTTGTAGAAAATTTTCTACACTATTTATTTAATAATTTTGAATAGAATCGCTATTTCTAGCCAATATTCAAATAGTTGTTGGACACATTTAACTGTAGATGCCAATCTGTCTGAACATGAGTATCGACTGCTCCAAATGCGGCACACCATTCCAAGTCTCTAAGACTGATCTTGCCTACTACGCAAAAGTTTCACCGGTGATCGGTGGTCTAACACTGGCAATTCCTCCGCCAACACACTGCACTGCGTGCAGAGAGCAACGGAGACTTGCTTGGCGTAATGAGCGATTTTTGTATCATCGCAAGTGTGATCTCTCCGGTAAAATGTGTATCAGCTGCTTTTCACCGGACACAGACATTAAGGCGTATGAGCACCATGAATGGTTCAGTGATAAATGGGATGCAAAGTCGTTCGGACGCGAATTTGATTTTAGCCGTTCGTTTTTTGAACAATTTGCAGAACTGCAGCGCGATGTACCGCAACTCGGGCTTTCGGTTTGGAACTCAGAAAATGCCGACTACTGCAATTATGTCGGTCATGTCCGTAACAGCTACCTTATTTTTGGTTCCGTATATTCGGAAGACTGTTACTACGGATCTCCCTACTATTCGAAAGATTGCGTCGACACGCTTGTTGTCCGTGAATGCGAGCGATGCTACGAATGCGTCGATTGCCGAAAGCTCCATACATGCTTTTACTGTCAAGACTGCCATAGCAGCAACGACTTGATATATTGTTATGATCTTCTCGGATGCAAAGACTGTATTGGCTGTGCGGGCTTGCGAAACAAGCAATACTGTATTTTTAACAATCAATATTCACGGGAAAAGTATGAAACGATGAAGCAAGAACTGGATCTGAATGTTCCGGAAATCCACCAGAAATTGAGATCTGAGTTACAGAAGTTATCACTGACTATTCCACGGAGGTATATGCAAGCAAATCAAGCAGAGAATGTCAGTGGAAACTATATCTACCAGTGCAAAAACGTGCACGATTCCTTTTACACCGATCGATCTGAGGACTGTAGCTACTGCGCTCAGGTCGTCGATCTTAAAGATTGCATGGACAATAATTACACTGAGGAAAATGAGCTGTGTAATGAATATCTCGGAGCGTACCAAAATAATCGAGTTTGCTTTTCCAAGTTCTGCAATCTTGTGAACGATGCTCTGTATTGCGACTGCTGCCATAGTTCCGGTAATCTCTTCGGCTGTATAGCAGTCCGCAACAGTCGGCACTGCATTTTAAACAAACAGTATGAGCAACAAGAGCATGAAAAGCTTGTTACGCGAATCATTGAGCACATGCGAGAAACCGGAGAATGGGGAGAATTCTTCCCGATTGCACTATCGCCTTTTGGGTATAATGAAACTGTAGCGCAAGAGTATTTCCCATTAGAGGAGTCTGCTGTGAGCGCATCCGGATGGAATTGGAGGAAAATAAAAGAGAACGCTGAGATGTACAAAGGGCCGGTCGTTCCCTTCCCCGAGAGCGTTGAAAATCTGGACGCCTCTTTCTGCGAGAAGATTCTACAGTGCGAGAAGACCGGCAAACTCTATCGCATCATCGATCGCGAGTTGGAGTTTTATAAAAGCCTGCATCTTCCGATTCCAAGATTTTGCCCGAATGTACGGAACTCTGAGAGGCTTTCTCTTCGTAACCCGCGTCAACTTTGGGACCGTTCCTGCTCCAAATGCCAGATACCGATCCGCACAAGTTATCATCCTGAGCGTCCTGAAATCGTCTACTGCGAATCTTGTTACCTTTCTTCTGTCAGATGAGTAAATCCACATGCCCCCAATGCTCCGGCGAGTTCGAAATTCTTGAAGAAGATATGCAGATGCTTGATGACTTAAGTCCTGTCGTCGGTAAGACGAAACTGAGCCTGCCGCCGCCTACACTCTGCTCCGACTGCCGTCTTCAGCGTCGCATGGCATGTGTCAATCAGCTGAACCTCTACGAGAGAAAATGTGATCTGACAGGTGTCAGTGTCATCAGCAATATTCGTCCAGGTGCTCCCTACACTGTCTACCGTCAAGAAGACTGGTACAGAGATACGTGGGACGCTCTGGAGTTCGGAAAAGTGTATGATTTCACAAAGCCGTTTTTTGATCAATGGAAAGCGCTACAGCACGTTGTTCCACGGCCAAATCTTTTTACGGGATTTGAATTTGATGAAAACAGTGAATATACCAATCACTCAGGAAAGAACAAAGACTGTTATCTTATCTTCGATTCTGATGAAAACCGCGATTGCTACTACGGCTACAGCTTAAACCAGTGCGTCAATTGCATGGAATCTTTCCGAACAAGGAAGTCGGAGCTCTGCTATGAGTGCATCGATTGCGTGCAATGTTATGGCTCTTCGTTCCTGCAGGAGTGTGATAACTGCAGCAACAGTATGTTTTTGAAAAACTGCACAGGCTGCAAGAACTGCCTGATGTGTTCCAACCTAAAAAATAAGGACTGCTTTGTAGAGAATAAGAAGGTGTCAAAAGAAGAATTTGAGAAATTCCGTGCGCTACTCGGTACATATTCTACTCTTGAGTCCGCTAAAAAACGGTTTGAGAAACTAAAACTGGAGTATCCGCAGCGTTACCTGCACGGGGTACAGAATGAAAACGTAGTTGGGGATTACCTTGTGCATTGCAAAAATGCATACCGATGCTTTGATTCCGAAGACCTCTGGGATTGTCGCTACGTATTCCAGGGATTTATGCCGCTAAAGAACTGCATGGATATACAGGAATGCGGCGATTGCGAACGTCTCTATGAATGCTCAGTTGTCGGATACGATATTCATAGTAGCTGCTTCTGTCACCATACGCTGGCAAAGATGAATGACATGATCTACTGCTCTCTTTGTAATCACTCCAAACACTGCTTCGGCTGCATTGGCGTGCAGCGAAAGGAATATTGCATTTTAAATAAGCAATACACGAAGGAAGAATACGAGCAAATTGTACCGAAGATTGTTGAGCACATGCGCAGCACCGGAGAATGGGGTGAGTTTTTCCCGATCGATATTTCCACGTATGCCTACAACGAAACTCTCGCACAGGACTACTACCCGATGAATCGCGAGCAAGTGGAAGAGCACGGATGGATGTGGCTAGAAGATGTTGAAAAGCGCGAACAGTATCTTGGGCCGAAAGTGGAGCTGCCTGACTCAATCGTTGACGTTAGCGATGAAGTCTGTAAACAGATTCTCACCTGCGGTACGACAGGAAAACAGTACAAGATCATCCCGCAGGAGCTTTCGCTCTACCGGCAACTGCGCCTTCCGCTTCCGCGAAAAGCATTCTATAACGACATAAGGACCGCATGTCGCTGCGAAACCCCCGCATTCTCCACGAACGCGCCTGTGATAATTGCTCCCAGCCGATCACTACGACATACGGTCCGGAGAGACCCGAAAAAGTGTTCTGCGAAAAATGCTACCAAGAATCACTGATGTAGGGCACTATTCCTGCATCATATGACCCTACGTTGTACTGACTGCAAAGCGCCCTATGACATAACGGAGGACGAAAATGCCTTCCATGCGGATATGGGAGTCCCCTCTCCGCTGCAATGCCCTCACTGCCGCTTTGTTCGCAGACTCAATGAAAGAAATGCAAGAAATCTGCGGAAGCGAAGATGTGATTTAACCGGCAGGGAATTTATCTCGCCGTATCCCGAAGGTGTTCCCTTTCCGGTCTACCACCCGGACGAGTGGTTTTCCGACAAGTGGGATGCATGCAGCTACGCAAAGGATATCGACTGGAAACGTCCGTTCTTTGACCAACTGGAAGAGCTTATTAATGTTGTCCCGCACCAGGGGCAGTTCATCTGTCCGGGGACGATTGAAAACAGCGACTTCGTAAATTGTGCCGGATACCTAAAAGATTGTTACCTCGTTGCTGAAACGGATTACAACGAACGCTGCCTTTACGGCAACCGTGTGTTCCATAACCAATACGTCGTCGACTGCAGCAATATTGTAGAATCGGAACTTTGCTACGAATGTATCGACGTACGAAAATGTCATAGTTGTTTCTACTCTATCGACTGCACAAATTGCTCTAGCGTATATTTCTGCAAGTGCTGCATCGGCTGCAAGGACTGCATTGGCTGCATGAACCTGCGACAAAAGCAGTACTGTATTTTCAACGAGCAGCTTACAAAAGAGGAATACAACGAGCGCAAAACGAAATTATACATTTCCACGCATGACGGTGTCGAAAATCTTCGAAGGCAATGCTCGGAATTTTTCCAAACACTACCGCATCGCTATGTGCAGATGGAGCAGACGCAGAACTGCACCGGAGACCATCTGTATGATTCAAAGAACGCATACGGGTGCGTGGACTGCTCTGATCTTGAAGACTGCAAATATTGCGCGCGTGTGTTTAATGCTAAAAGTGCAATGGACTATACCTCGTGGGGTGACAAATCGGAGCGAATCTGGTTCTGCGGCTCGTGCGGCGATCATTGTTATAATCTGCGGTTTTGTTCAACATGCACCACAAACTGCTCTGATCTCACGTATTGCACACACTGCACTGGATGTAAAAATTGCTTCGGATGCATCGGGCTGCAAAAGAAACAGTATTGTATTTTCAACAAGCAGTACTTAAAGGAAGATTATGAGAAGCTGATTCTGAAGCTGATTGAACATATGCAATCCAACAATGAATGGGGAGAGTTTTTGCCAAAACGCTTTTGCCCCTTTGGCTACAATGACACTCTTGCACAGGAGTATTTTCCACTTTCCAAAGAAGAAGCAGTGCAAAAAGGCTACCGCTGGCAGGATATTAATGATTCAAAACTCAATGTTGAAAAGACAATTCCTGCGACAATGCTCCCGCAGACGATCGCTGAAGTACCGGATGATATCCTTAACTGGGCTGTAAACTGTGCAATAAGCAATCGCCCGTACCGTATTATCAAGCAGGAGTTGGAGTTTTACAGGCAGCTTGATATTCCCATTCCCCATTTGCACCCTGATGAACGGCACAACCGAAGAATGTCACTGCGGCCATCGCGCATCTTTTACGATAGAACATGCGACCGATGCAGTAAGGAAATTTCAACCACATTCGCACCTGAGCGGCCTGAAAAGATATATTGTGAGGAGTGCTATTTGAAGGAGGTGTACTAACAAGCTTGTAGCTTGTAGCTGATAGCTAGCAGAATTTATTTCCCCTATAAGCTGTAAGCTATAAGCTATAAGCTCCATGAAAAAATCCTGCACCCAATGCTCGGCACAATTCGAAGTGACCGAAGACGAGAAAGAATTCTTTAAGGGTTTCACCCCGGAAATTCCTGATCCGGAACTCTGCCCGGACTGCCGCTCTCAACAACGTGCCATCTTCCGCAATGAACGAACGCTGTATAAGCGAACATGTGATCTATGCAATCGCGCTATCGTCTCCATTTACCATACGAGCGTACCCTTTCCGGTCTTCTGTCCTGAATGCTTCTTCTCCAGCAAATGGGACCCCTGTGAAATTGGTCAGGACTTTGACGAAACTATTCCATTCTTTGAACAATTGGCTGGCCTTTATCAACGCGCTCCGCGACTCTCGGTCATGAACAAAAGTTGTGAGAATAGCGAATACGGCAACTACGTATTTGCCAACAAAAACTGCTACTTGCTCTCTGGTTCCCACTACAATGAAGACTGCCTCTACGGTGTTGCCTCGACTCGAAACAAGGACTGTATCGATTTCACAAGAATTCTGGATTGTGAACTTTGCTACCAATGCATACTATCCAGAGGCTGCCACAGCTGTACCGGTGTGAGGCACTGTACCGATTGCCATAACAGCTACTTCAGTCGCGACTTAAACGGGTGTCGCAACTGTATTTTCTGTGCAAATCTCCGTCACAAGGAATATCACATATTCAATAAAGCAGTATCTCCTGACGAATACAAGCAATTCATAGCAACTCTTCGATTCGATACACATACGGGTTACGCCGCTGCAGAAGAAACATTCACTAAAAAAGTTCAGAACGTTTTCCCTGTTCGTGCGTTATATCAAGTGCAATGTGAATCGAGCGAAGGTGACGACTTGCAAAGCTGCAAGGGGTTGCGACGCTCATTTAGTTGTGAGGAAAGCGAAGACTGCTCATACGGATTCCAACTGACAGCTGCATTCAATTGTATAGATTGCGATTATATTGGATATGACAGAACGGAATGGTGCTGCCAGTGCATAGGATGCACGGGGCTCTTCCACAGCATGTCTTGCTGCGCGTGTTGGCACGGGAGTGATCTCTACTATTGCCAATACTGCCATTCGACAAAAAACTGCATCGGCTGCATCGCAATGCAACAGAAATCATTCTGCATTCTCAATAAGCAATATACTGAAAATGAATACAAGCGACTGTTCGAACTCATTTCCAGTGAACTTAGGTCAAAAGGAAAATGGGGCAAATTTTTCCCGCAAGATCTAACCACGTTTGGTTATAATGAAACTGTCGCACAGGACTGGTTCAGCCTTACGAAAGACCAGGCGACCGATGCAGGGTACAGGTGGCAAGCTGGTATGGAAGACATCGGCAAGGTCGAGAAAGTTATACCCGCTGAAAAACTTCCGGAAAGTATCGACGACATTCCTGATGATATCTTGAATTGGGGTTTGCAGTGTCCACTCACAGGTAAACTATTCCGTCTAACGAAAAGAGAATTGAATTTTTATAGAATCCGCAGACTGCCTGTTCCCCATATATATCCGGAAGAGCGGCATCTGATTCGTATGCGCCTGCGCTCACGTAGGCACCTCTGGGTGCGCAATTGCTTACAATGCGGGAAAGCGATGCAGACAACGTACGCACCTGAGCGCCCTGAAAAGGTGTACTGTGAGGAGTGTTATTTGAAGGAAGTTTATTAACGTTAATTCGTTTCTTCGTTAATTCGAATTAACGAATTAACGAGTTAACGATATAATCATTCAATGCAACGCTCCTGCACCCAATGCTCGGCACCATTTGAAGTCACCGACGAAGACCGCGCACTGCTAAAAAAGTTGACGCCGATCTTCGACGGAAAAGAGTATCCGATACCAGAGCCGACACTGTGCTTTGAGTGCAGACTGCAGCGCAGACTAGCGTTCTACAACACGAGAAATCTCTATAAGCGAACGTGTACCAAAACAGGCGCGACAATTGTTTCCATGTATTCCCCTGAAAGCACATTGAATATCTACGAGAAAGACACGTGGTTTTCGGATGACTGGAACCCGCTTGATTATGGACGAGACTTCGATTTTAATCGTCCGTTTTTTGAGCAATGGAAGGAACTTCGCGGTGCTGTACCTCTTCCTTCATTGTCGCTTATGACCTACAACCAGAATACGGAATACGCAAACGATGCATACAAGATGAAGAACTGCTATCTGATTTTCGATGGCGAATCGGCTGAAGACTGCTTTTACGGGCAAACGTTCATCTATTCGAAGAACTGCATGGATTTCCTGGCAATCGAACACGCAGAGCTTTGTTACGAGAGCACGCATTGCTATACCTGCTACAACACTAAATTCAGCCGCTTCTGCCACAACTGCAGTGACTCGTATTTTCTTCGCGACTGCTCGGGATGCAAACACTGTTTTGCGAGCGCAAACTTGCACCAAAAGCAATACTGTATGTATAACAAACAAGTAACAAGGGAAGAGTATGAAGCATTCATCCAAACGTTCGAAACGACAAAATACTCTGAAATACAACGATACAGACAAATGGCGGAAACCTTCATGCTGACGCAACCTGTCAAAGAATCCCGCTGCATACAGAATTTCAATTGTCGTGGAGATAATCTTAATCGTTCAAGTAATGCAGACTACTGTTTCGATTCAAATGGGATGCAGGACTGCAGATACTGTACAAATTGCCTAATGGGAGGCAAGGATAATATGGACGTCCATATCTGGGGAAGCGCTATGGAACTAAGTTACGAGTCCTGTTGTATAGGAGAAAAGACGAAGAGCCTGATGGGCTGCCTGTACGTCTACGAAGGATGCAGCAATGCATACTACAGCTTCTTCTGTACACGATCATGTGATCACCTATTCGGGTGCATCGGTTTACGACACAAAAATTACTGCATATTCAACAAACAATATACTCCGACTGAGTACCAAGCACTTGCAGGAAAGATAGCAGATCATATGCACAAGACCGGTGAATGGGGGCAGTTTTTCCCTACGGAGATTTCCGCATTTGGGTATAACGAAACCGTCGCACAGTTATTCTTTCCACTCCAAAAAGAAGAAGTGCTGCGTAAAGGGTGGAGATGGAGTGATTATGAGTCGCCTGTGCAGGCTGACAGAGTGATCGACGCAAAGAATCTTCCGGATGATAGCGTCGACATTCCTGATGATGTCCTCAATTGGGCGATAGTCTGCGAGGCTACGGGAAAGCCTTTCAAGATCATGAAGCAGGAACTGGAATTCTATAGACAGCATCGCTTACCGATTCCACGAAGACACCCAAATCAACGCCATGTGGACCGTTTTGCATACAAAAATGAATACAAGATTTGGACCCGAAGCTGCGCTAAATGTTCAAAACAAATCGAAACTACGTACGGACCGACTCGGCAGGAGATTGTTTATTGTGAGGAGTGCTATTTGAAGGAAGTGTACTAGCGTTAATTCGTTAATTCGTTTCTTCGGTAATTCGAATTAACGAGTTAACGAGTTAACGATATAATCTTTCAATGCAACGCTCCTGCACCCAATGCTCTGCATACTTTGATGTCACAGATGAAGACATAGCGTTTTATGATGAGATCTCTCCTAAATTCGTGGGAAAGACATTTCAAATTCCGAGTCCAAAGCATTGCCCCGACTGTCGTCACCAACGACGCATGGCCTTTCGTAATGAGCGCACGCTGTACAAGAGAATCTGTGACGCAACCGGTGAATCCATCGTCTCTATCTACCCACCCGATACTGCATTTCCCGTCTTCAATTACGAAAGCTGGTGGAGTGACAATTGGAACCCGATGCAATACGGAAGAATGTACGACCTCGATCGATCTTTCTTCGAACAATTTCTTGAATTAATGCACGCAGTACCGCGACTCGGGATCGTTACAGGACACAACGAAAACTGCGGGTACTGTAATTACGTCAATTATTCTAAGGACTCCTACCTCTGCTTCGGGTGTCACAGCGTCGACCACTGTTTTCACAACTGGCGAGCCCACTGGTCCGAGCACTGCGTCGACTGTCTACAGATGGATAGGTGCGAGTACTGCTATGAGTGTATCGATTGCGAGGGGTGCTACGGGCTTTCCTATTCTCAGGATTGCGAGAACTGCAACGACAGTGTTTTTCTCTATGACTGCAAAGCTTGCAAAGATTGTATCGGATGTGCGAATCTCCGGAATAAACAGTACTGCATATCCAATAAGCAGCTTTCAAAAGAAGAGTTTGAAACGCAAAAGAAAAACTGTAGAACCGACACTTTTGAGGGAATTGAAGCATTGAAACCTCAGTTTCACTCGTTACTGCACACAGTGCCGCATAAGAATGTGTTCCTAACCAATGCAGAGAATGTAACCGGTGACCATATCATGAATGGTAAGAACCTCTACGAGTGCTATCACGTAAAAAACGCAGAGGACTGCCGCTACTTGGAATCTTGCGAAGAAATTAAGAGCAGTATGGATAATACTTTCAGCGGATGGCCTGCCGAGCGGGTCTATGAGACTATGAGCTCGGGTGTGAACTGCTACAATCATCTATTTTGCACAGCAAGCTGGAATTGCAGCAATCTTCTTTACTGCGACAGTTGTCATCACAGCAATAATCTCTTCGGCTGCATTGGGCTGCATAACCATAATGAGTACTGCATACTCAATAAGCAGTACGATAAAGAGACCTACGATTCTCTCTGCGCTTCAATCATTACCAATATGATCGATGCAGGAGAGTGGGGAATGTTCTTCCCTCAGAAGATCAGCCCCCACGGTATCGATGAGACCGTTGCGATGGAATTTTATCCAATCACAGAAGACGCGGCGCTCAAGCGCGGATTCTCATGGAAGGGTCTGCGTGAAGAAGCACCGAATGCAACCAAGACAATTCCAGGAATGAAACTCCCCTCCTCCATCTCGGAAGTTCCGGAAGACGTACTCAATTGGGCTATCGTTTGCGATGAAACACTTCGACCGTTCAAGATTATCAAGCAAGAACTGGATTTTTACCGTCAGATGGACATTCCGCTGCCGCGCATCCACCCCGACGAGCGTCACCGCAGGCGAATGGCTATGCGTAATCCTCGAAAACTTTGGGAGAAAGCATGTGCAAAGTGCGGGAATATGACTTTGACGACATACGCTCCGGATCGTGCAGAGATTGTGTACTGCGAATCCTGTTACCTCGCAGAGGTATACTGATTCGCCCTGAGCTTGTCGAATGGGCGAGGAATGCTATTTGAAGGAAGTTTATTAGCTTGTAGCTTCTAGGAGATAGCTTTCTAGCTTGATAGCTGAAAGCTGAAAGCTCTAAGCTATAAGCTCATGGAGAAATCCTGCACCCAATGCTCGGCACCGTTTGAAATCAGCGATTTTGATCTGCAGCTGTATGACAAAATATCCCCGGAATTCGCCGGAATAAAGTACGCACTCCCAACACCTGATGCCTGCCAAGACTGTCGTTTAATAAAGAAACTGCTTTGGCGCAATGAGCGGTACATGTACCGCAGGAAGTGCGATGCTACCGGCAAAGAAATAATTTCGATGTATCCGCCGGATTGCCCCTTTAAGATTTACGAACAAAGCTATTGGTGGAGCGACAAATGGGATGCTCTCTCCTACGGCAGAGAAATTGATTTTTCAAGGCCTTTCTTTGAACAGTTTCGGGATCTCCAACTCTCTGTCCCTCGCATGGCGCTCGTCAATAAGCACAGTGAAAACTCTGCATTCACAAACCATGCTGCAGATAACAAAAACTGCTACATGACTGCTACTGTGTTTGGAAGTGAAGACATTTTATACTCCGACTGGGTCGTAGAGCATTGCAAAGACCTTTGCGATTGCTCGTACATGATGGAAGGTTCGGAGCTCTGCTATGAGACATACTACGCATGGGGCGCCTATCGTTGCTGCTTCTGCGAATTTGTAAAGCGCTGTCAGGATATGTGGTTTTGTTTCGATTGCCATAATTGTAAGCACTGTTTTCTCTGCAGCAACCTGCGAAATAAAGAGTACTGCTTTGAGAACAAACAACTTTCAAAGAAGGAATACGAGGAGAAAATTGCATCGATTTTTCCTCTAACATACTCTGCATTACAAACATACAGGGAACTCTATAAGCAGATGAATATACAGAGAACGATACATTCCGCTATCTATCAAGTACAGTCGATAGATTCATCGGGGGACCTTCTCTTTCACTGCAATGACTGCACGCATTGCTTTGACATTGTCAATTCGGAGGACTGCCGCAATTGCTACAGCGTAATCGACGCAAAAGACAGCATCGATACGTACCACATCGGCTGGGCTGAACTGATGTACGAGTGCCATGCAATAAGCAACGGCTACAACTGTATTTGCTGCCACTTCACGTATGACAATAGAAACGCGCTTTACTCCGACTGCACCCAGAACTGCAAAAATGTATTCGGCTGTTGCAGTTTGAATCAGAAACAATACTGCATTCTTAATAAGCAATATTCGGAGCAGGAGTATCACGACCTTGCAGGAAAGCTTGCCGCACATATGCAAAAGACCGGTGAATGGGGGAAATTCTTTCCTGCGGAGTTCTCTCCCTTTGCATATAACCAGTCCCGAGCAATGGAATTCTTTCCGTTCAATCGAGATGAAGCAACTTCGAAAAACTTTCGATGGTCTGAGTACACAGCTCCTCCACCTCGTGTCAGTAAAACAATATTGGCGTCACATCTCCCGGAACGGATCGAAGATATTCCGGACGATATATTGAATTGGGCTATCGTCTGCGAAGCAACGAAGATCCCGTTTACCATTGTGAATCATGAATTGGATTTCTATAGAAACGTGGGGTTGCCCATCCCCCGTCGTCACCCAAATAAGCGGTACGAAGACCGCTTCGCGATGCGGACACCGTGGAGATTATGGGACGCGCAGTGCAAAAATTGTGGTAAGAAGATACGAACATCATTTTCTCCGAACCGCCCTGAGATTGTTCATTGTGAGGAGTGTTATTTGAAGGAAGTGTATTAAACTCCCTCACCCCACTCGCTTCGCTCGTCTCCCC
>CAYGDT010000042.1:216-12403 GCA_964348745.1 uncultured Candidatus Peribacteria bacterium | reverse complement strand
GACCGGGGAAACCGGGGAGACCGGGGAAACCGGAGAGACAAAGCATCTTCGCATCCTCCCTGCCGGCCGTAGCCGCGTAATACGCGGCGAAGGCTGGTGCATCCTCTGATTCCTCTGTCTCCTCCGTCGCCTCCGTGCTATCATCCACTCCCCATGGCACTCAAACGTCAGCAGCGCAAAGAACCGTCGGTTGAACCGGTACTGGCGACGCCGGACAGTGACATGTTCGAAGTAACACTTCGGCCGAAACACTTGAGCGAGTACGTGGGACAGAGCGTGATCAAGGAACACCTGATCGTGTACATCGAAGCGGCAAAGAAGCGTAACGAACCACTCGGGCATGCGGTACTTCATGGCCCGCCGGGACTGGGTAAGACGACACTCGCGCATATTATCGCGCGGGAGATGGGCAGTCAGATGCGAACGACTTCCGGCCCCGCCATCGAGAAGCCGGGCGATCTCGCTTCGTTGCTGACGAATCTGGAAGAGGGCGACGTTCTTTTTATCGATGAAATCCACCGCATGCGTCCCGCGATCGAAGAAGTGCTCTACAGCGCCATGGAGGATTTTGCGTTAGACCTTATTATCGGCAAGGGGCCGGCTGCACGTTCCATGCGTCTGGAACTCAAGCCGTTTACGCTTGTGGGGGCTACGACAAAAATCGGTTCGGTCAGTGCGCCCCTCAGGGATCGGTTTGCGCATAATTTTAAACTCGATTTCTATAACGATGCCGAGATGGAGCAGATCGTCGAGCGTACTGCACAAATTCTGAGCCTCAACATGGAGCCGGGTGCCGCACGCCTCATTGCGAAGTCCTGTCGTGCCACCCCGCGCATCGGCAACCGTCTTGTTCGTTCGATCCGCGACTTTGCGCAGGTCCGCGACGAAGAGACGATCAGTACGCAGCGCGTGCAAACGACGCTCCGGAAACTTGGTGTTGATGAACGCGGACTCGACACTACCGACCGCATGATTCTGCAGACGATCATCGAGAAGTTTGCAGGCGGGCCCGTTGGGCTTTCGACGCTCGCTGCAGCGACCGCGGAGGAACCGGACACACTCGAAGATGTCTACGAGCCGTATCTCATGCAGTGCGGGTACCTCCAGCGTACGGCGAAAGGCAGGACGGTGACGCAGCTTGCTTATGATCTTTTGGAAATGGCGCCTCCTCAGCTGTTTGTATGAGTTCACAGACGATCGGATTACTCATCGGCGGTATCATCCCTGCGATCATCTATGGAATCTCGGGAATTTTTTCCAAGTCCGCAATGCAGATCGGCATGGGGCTTGCTCCGTACCTCATCATTACCGGTGCTGCAATCGCTCTGACCGGACTGGTGTTTGGGATGATTCAAGGCGACTGGCATCTGAGTACGCGCGCAGGCTTACATGCACTAGCTCTCGGTATGACGTGGGGAGTGGGCACGGGGCTGGTTGCCATTGGGCTCTCCGTGTACAACGTACCTCTTGGTAAACTGGCTCCGCTCTATAATATGAATACACTCGTCGCCGTGTTGCTTGCGCTCTGGATTTTTTCCGAATGGTCGCGGGTTTCCGTACCGCAGCTTCTGATCGGATCGATGTTGATTGTGATTGGGGGGACGATGGTTGCACGTGCTTAACTGTTCTTTCTTTTGGCTGCCGCCCAAAAGAAAGAACAATCTGGCTCTAGTATAGAGAAGTGGAGTAGTGGGAGTTTACTCGCACAGTGCGTCAACAGCAGTGCGGATATTTACCTCAAACTTCGTGCGGGAGAATTCTTTTGCGCGTGCTCTACAGACATCATATGAATACTTTTTTTGATCATACTTTTGCAATACCATTTGGAGAGATTCCGATTCTTGCTTCTCAAAAAATTCTCCTGTCTTTCCTTCAAGAATCGTCTCCAGCGGTCCGCCTGCGCGGTAACTGATCACCGGCGTTCCGCACGCCATGGATTCCAGCACGGCAAGGCAGAAGTCTTCTTCGCCCGGAACGATCAGCGCTCGCGCGTTGGTATAGAGATCTCTCAGTTCCTCTTTCGTGCGGTAACCGAGGAATTCGATGGTCGGGCCCGCGATTTTTTTGAGTGATCGTGCGTGCGGTCCTTCTCCAACGATCTTCAAGTGAAGTCCGAGCACATTGCACGCCTTGATAGCAATGTCGATGCGCTTGTAGGGAACGAGTGTTGAGACAACGAGGAAATACGGTCGATTACTCGAGTACTCGAGTAATCGAGTACTCGGTTCCAGCCAAAAATCATCCACCGGTGGCGTGATCACCTCACTGTCTCTGCGCCAGTAGAGTTCAATGCGCCGCTCCACATCCTTCGAAGCAGCGATCACTGTATCCGCTCTCGCGGCAGCTTCTGCATCCCAAATCCGCAGTCGGTGAAATGTTTTTTGGAGGTAGCGTTTTTTCAACGGACCCAGCAATCCCGTTGAAGATCGCTCGAGCACATCGTGCGTACGATCCCACAGGTAGCGCGCAGGAGCGTTGATGTAACTGATATGCTTGGGCTTTCCATTCGTGATAATACCGTGAGCGAAGGCGGAGGAGACCGAGAGAACGATGTCGTACTCCGAGAAGTCCCAAGCTTCTACGGCTGCGGGCATTTTATTGAGATAGAGATGATGGTTGAATGGGATAGCTGAAAGCTGAAAGCTGAAAGCTGAAAGCTTCTGAGCAGTTTTTTGCAGAGAACTTGTTCGAATGCGTTCCTTCGGGAACCAATCCCCGAGTTTTTTTTCGTTATAGAGCAACGTGTAAATCGGCGCGTCGGGGTACATTTCCGCAAGGATTTTGAGGACGTACTCGGCGCCGCCGCGCATGGTCAGCAGTTCATGAACTAGGGCGATCTTCATGGAGGTAGCTTATAGCTTAAAGCTCCTTGCTTACAGGGATTTCGTTTTGCTTGTGGTATCTGGGGAGGTGCAGAGTACATTGTGCGAAGTTTGTCTTCCGCTCGCCACGCGACACATAAAATCACCTTCGATGTTAATGGCGGCGCCACGTGATCGCGCGCAGGGACGTAAAGCGACTGCGTCGCCACGTCCCACGTAAAATAGCTGCTCGCTTCGCTGCGCGCGATTTTACGTGGTGGGTCAGGTGGGGATTGAACCCACGGCCAAAGGCTTAAAAGGCCTCTGCTCTACCACTGAGCTACTGACCCGACGTCGCTCACTATGCCACTATTCTACTGGAACATTTTTCTAATGGAACCGAATCATCGACGATTCCTCTGGGGAGGACTAGTCGGTGGCTCCGATGAATATCAACAGTGAGCATCCAACTCTGCTCACCTCCTTCGCCACGCCAGTTGCTCTCAAAAGATGTAATTGTTTCATTTACCACTCTTCCTCCCAGCGGATCGTACATCCTGACAACGCCTCTTCGTATATCAATACATTCAACCTGTGAAAAGTGTCCTTCTATCTGCCCATCGTGAGGATCTATTACTAGGTGGTTTACCATGACAAAAAAATTGAACTGCGCGGCACTTACAAGATCGTTTACTGTCCCTGCCTGCCCGTGGTGAATGTCACAACCCAGTGCTCGAAGCAAAATCGGAAGCTTATAGTTTGCCGTTCCGTGCTCCGGATGCGGATCCATAAGCTCTGCTAATTGAGACTCAGAGATTTCCCTTCTGGTCATTTCTCTGAGCAATCTTCTAACGAGGTCTTGTGCGCAAGTGAAGTGGGTTTGCTGTCCTCCATGCGGCGGAGGTTCCACCCGAAACTCCTGTAGGATTTCTGGCATTTATCCACTATAAAACACCTTTCGGTGAATGATTGCAAGATGACTGTCTGTGCTGATTATTTATAGTATATTCGGCCGACTTAAATTACTTGGTGCCATAGAGGCAAGATTATCACGATCATATGCATTATATTTTGCCTCGAGTAGCTGTTGTACTGCTGTAGGGTTTCCTATACCATTTTCATTTTTACTGCCAGCAGCTTTTTGAATATCCATGTGTCCAAAGGCAGACCTGCCAATGAGAAACTCCCATGGCACAGCTGTTTTGTGTATTTTCCTGTCAAGATTTCCATTCTTCAACCGTCTTGTAATACCGACTCTCTCACCACTATTTACAAATACTACGCCATGGTAGTCAAATTCTCCATGTGTTGCTGTTTTAGGTGTGGGATAAGCAAATTGATCGCTGCAGCTTCTTGCTACTAACGCACGATTTTTAAGGATTGCTATGACGAGTGCATCGTTCAGTGTTACAGATTCAGGTGTTTCTGTAGCCAACTTAGTTTCTACCAACGATTCTACAATCATTTTGTCAAATTCTGATCTTCTCGTTGCCTGTTGACCTACCATTATTCCGTCAGAGTTCACAACTTGTAGTAGATGTGTTTTTGAAGTACTTCCTTGATGACAGAGGGTGGCGAAAGCTCCCATTTGCGCTTGGCAATGGATTGCATCGAATAATATTGTTGCGTTATCAAGGTATTGCTTTGCTGCTCTCACATTTATTTTTTTTGGAGGAGGACACGCCGTTTTGTCGTCTGCTTCATCGTAAAAACATTTTCCTACAAGTGCGAGGGTTTTCTTCACCATTTGCCTTGGGTCGTCCAACCGTTTTTCTCGATGTTCAATAGCATGGATGAGTTGCCCTGCGAGCCTCCATTCAGCTGAAAAATGATCTACGCATTTTGGGCCCGCTTTCGGGTTTAATTGTATCTCACTATCCTGATCTACACGACCACCGAGATTTAGAAAGACATGAGAATTCTGGTTTTTTTATCTGCATTGCAATCGGCGACACTTTGGAATGGCAGACCAGAGAGTTGTGTGAATTTTTCTCTCAATTCCCTGCGGCTTATTTGGCCTTTGTCTCCGAACAGTTGCATCGCAAGCACCATAGCCATAAACCTCTTCCTCGATATCCCAGTGGATAGTCGATCCGTTGCTGCTTCGAGAGGCGTAGTGCGATTTGCATCACTTGGTAGGCTGCCAAACCTGTTCACATAATTATTTCCCATAGCGAACCAGATTATGAAATCTTTACTTTCTAGTCAATGAGTTTCTGGCTTTCTTTTCTACTATGATCAGCGTTACAGGGAGGGCTTTAGGATCGTAGTTTATTGTGTTATAATAGCATGATGCCCGTTTTAAGAGATAGTCCGGCAGATTCAGTCGAATCATTCTCGAATACTCAAGAAGCTTTCGGTGTACTCGAGCCGCTGGAATTGACGTTTGATGATGTTTCATACACGCTTTCTCATAGTGAGACGGAAATGTCGGACGATGCCGTGCGAATTATCATGGATCGATTACGCACGTTTGAGGGGAATTGCACGTATCTTCGGGAAATCGGTCTGGATCGTTATCTGGAAGAGGCGGGATCACTCGTTCCGAAAATCTGGATACAGGAAGCGCTTCGTTGTACGTACGCAGAAACGCAGCAGCAAATACCGCCGGAGCATAACCCGGCCGCACTGACGACATTTGATGATCAAAAGCCCGTTCATCAGTGGGTACAACCGAAGCGACTCTTTGAGAGTATCAAACTAAATCCTTCGCGCGAGGCGTATCGTGACGTCTTGGGAAAGCCCTTCTTTGGACCCAACAACGTTACGATGAGTTACGAGAGAGTGAATCGCAAAGGTGAGAAATTTACCCAGTGGAGTTCTACGCTTTCCAATCACGGAGAGTCAGGTTACTGGCGCAGATACGCGCGTTTGCGACACCCTGAGCTACGCACGCTCGGTCGACCGCTACGCGTCTTGCATATAGACGGTCATGGCGACGAAATGGGTGCATCGTCTGCGCCACTGCCCGATGAGAAGTTATCGGATCCGAAATTACCTCTTTTTGCACAAGCCACTGTCAATGATCAGCGTGTCGGAATTTCAGCATTCAATGTTGAGAACATACAAGATGGCACGATTGATGCTGCGAACTTTTACGTAAAATCGCTTGGCAGCGAGTGGGGTGATGAAGAAATGGATGGTTTCTGTTATCGCGTCATACCGAAATGCGTTCCGGAAGCAGGGGGTACCATGCTTCAACTGGATCTTGAGCGAGAGACTGTCTCCGGGAACAATATTGTTCCAGATGCTGCCATCGTTCATAACGATGCAATGACTCCGGATGTTGTGGAAATTGATCTCGATTTTTTCTATTACATGGAGGATCCTGAAAAGATTGCGCGTGCTATAAGAAAAGTTGTACAGATGTCTCGCGATGCAATATTAATAGATAAAGTCTGGTCACCTGGATGGATGGATGAAGGCGTCGCGGAACATCTGGATCACCTCATTCAGATTTTACTTCTTTCAGAAAATGAAATATGCGAGCTTGGACGAGATAGAGAGAGTTTGGTTTCTCAGGTGCTCTCGGGTCTCTATGATCGTTACAGCGCACTGGCGGAGCGCAATGTGCAAGAAAATAACCTCAATATCGACAGCACACATACGCTCTATAATCGTTTTCGTAGAAAGGGGAGCAAGATGGCATGGAATCGTACAAAGCAGCGCGACATGGAGCGAATGCGAAACATTCTTCTCGGAGAAGATCTGTTTCTGCGCGACAGAGTTGATCCGAAGCGTACTCGTGGGTACCACTATTATAAGCGGCAGGAGGGTGACGCGCTCGCCGCGGAGCGTCACAGCGAAAACGTCTCGGAACTTGAGGTTGAGCAAAAACTGCTTCCAGGATTCTTACTGAGCAAATATCAGTCCGTGCGTGAACTCGGAGGGAGTTTCGAAAGCTTTGTCACCATTGAGGAGCACGAGCTTATCGATCGGGCGCAGCAAATAGACTTTGCACCACAGCAAGGACGATTGCTCGAAGCGGCAAAGAAGATCAGCCCGGCGGACGTCGCTCTCGCTACGATCATGGGGAACTTGGAACGCAACATGGGAACTATGACAGAGCGGGAAGTGTGCGAGGATTTGCGTCTGCTGTTGCGTGTACTCAAGTCGGATATATCGGATCATCCGCAAGCGATGAGGCACAGCATACTGGCGTTTTTCCATGCATTTGGTTTGGAAACCGGTCTCTACGAGTATCGTTTCCATGAATTTCTCTCGCATTTGCAGGAACTCGATAACTGGTCCGGGAGACTGACGGACTTAAACGGTCCGTATGCCGATGCAGCATTCGTTACAAAGATGGAAGATGGTATCGATAGCGGTGAGGTGACGATCTTTGATGTTGGAAGCACTCTGGAGATCGATGGCGGCGGGAAACGTACGATGGAAATCTGTCTTGAAGATAACAATGGAAATCCCACCACGACGGCAAAACATATCACATTTTGTTTCGGGATGGATGATCCGAGTTCTCAGGGTGCTCCCGAGCTGTACGCGCATGCGGTTGTGAATGGATACGTCTATCTTGATGCCGACGGGCATCTGTATCTCCCCAAACAAAAAAAGAACAACTCGAAGCCGGCAGGCTTTATGCAGCGCGTTTTCACCGCGACTCAACAAAAATTCCGTCTTCTCCTTCTTGGCTCCAGTGAGCCATATGTGGAGCAAGGAGATGACGACGAACCCGAAGAGTTCGATCTGAATGCAGGTATGAAGATTGATGTTCCCGCTGGAGTGACCCGCTGGCGAGTCCTCGACAGAGATATCGAAGGATCGGTACGGCGCATGCGAAACTCAGATGCTGTTTCTTCGCAATGGCAAAGAGCATCTTCTACGGCCGTGCTGCCCGATGGAAGCTTCCTTGCGGAATGTGCACTACTCCATGAACTCCATGAAATCGTCACGCTTGCCCGCTCAACGCGCAAGCGCGCAACCTACGATTCAGATGACATGACGAGTAAGAGCATGCAATATCTTGCAGGGCTTCAGGATCTGGAGAAGCTCTATAATGCGATTCAAAGCTGGGATTTTACAGAAGCTCGCAGAAAACTCGAGAGACTACGTGATGGGAGCCCACTTGGAACAGTTTTGCGTACTCCTTCGCGATTCAATCGTACGGATATTGACCCAGCGCAGGAGGATACAATCACACCACAGAGCCCACCGGAAGATCTTGCACTGTTTCTACGAGAGCACTGGAGCCAACTTTGTGCCCTTGTTGATCGTGTCCGAAAACTCTATATCGCCAAAGATCCGACACTTGAGACGGCGATTACCGCTATTCGCCCACCACGTACGAGTCAAATCATGCCGCAGCAGGTCGAGGCAGAAAGGAAGCCTCTTCTCAGTGTGAAGAGAAGAGAATTTCTCAAAGGGGCTGCCATTACGGGCGCAGTTGCATATGCCGCAAGCGTGCTCTTTTCACATCCGGAGGAACATGAAGAAACATCCGAAAAAATAATCGAAGAACTGCGTGTGTATCCGATCACGTTGGATGAGAACATCGGTTTTCTCCCGATTGAATTCCATGCCTCTGCGGATCTCATTTCTCAATTGAAAACCGCGCGAGGCGCTTGGGGGATTAAAAATGTATTTCAAAAGAGCTTCAAAGATTCAGCGGCACGATTCCCCAAGATTTGTGATGCATTGCAACGGCAAGGCAATGTGCAAATACAAGATGCCTACAGTGATGCTGAACTTTCTAAAATGCTCAGTTTCTATCATCTGGCGCTGCTTCTCACGAGCGATAACCCTACGCAGATGGAGTTCATCCGCGGTACCATGCGTGACATCATCGAGGAAACATATCGTTTCCAGGGTGGCGATCAAGTTAGTCCGAAACAGGCTTCCGCCACCTTTGAAAAGCTCTATTCAGATTTCCTCCAGCGTGTACACGATACCGAGTCTGGCACATACGCGGATACGTATCGCTCCGACAATCCGTATATTGCGCGTATGCGTCACGATCAGATAGCGGCCTACCTGACACAGAAAGGATTTATAAAAGCTTCGGAGCAAGAGGTGCGAGAGGCGCAAAAAACACTCGTGGAATATTTTCGAGAACGGGGATTTTTGCACTAATCATTCGTCAACCAATCAACCCCGCTTCAAAAAGCTCGTGCACTCCTTGGACAATTAGGCTGATAGCAAACAAAGAAAGCAGCACGCCAGTATACCGGAAGAATTTGCCGATGGAACACCAGCGGAGCATGCCTCGAAAGAGAAGCCATGCGATACCGATTGCCAGTACGATGCCGGCAATGGCGCCGATGTTCTGGGTTATCGATTGCGATTGGTACAGTGCAGCCTGCAGGAAAATGACCGTCTCGATCCCTTCGCGCAGCACCGATGTGTATACAAGTAGAAAGAGGCTTAGCAGCGCTCCGGATGCCAGATGTACTTCCATTTTCTTCTCAATATTTTTCTGCAACATCTTTCCTTTGCGGGAGAGCCACAGGACCATAGAGAGGACGAGGATCGCTGCGACGAGCATCATGATTCCTTCGTAGATCGCTTCCGCACGCCCTGTAAAAGACGTGCCGATGCGGGCAATCAGAGCGGCGGCGGCAATGGAGGTTGCTACTCCGGCAGCAACGCCCAACCAAATGACGGGGTTATAGTTGCGGTTTTTGGTGCGGTGCAGGAACGCAAGCATGATGCCCACAACGAGCGATGCTTCCAGTGTTTCGCGGAGTGTAATGAGGAGTGCTGCCATAGGAGTATCGTCTGCAGGAAACGCACGGAGCGGTGGTACGTTTTACGTACCGGTGGCACGTTTTGTGCCGGTCAGACGTGTTGCGGTCATTGTAGGTGCAATTGTGTATGATGCAAGTCGATGATTGATAGTCACTGCCACCTCGCCGATGCAAAGTTTTCCAAGGATCTTCCGGATGTCCTCGCCCGCGCCGCCGCAGTAGGAGTCGATCGTATTGTTGCGATTGCAGATAACTTTGAAGAAGCCGATCGTTGCAGAAGATTAGCGGAAAAATATGAACAAATTTTTTATACTATAGGAGTACACCCGCATGCTGCGAATGAATGGCGAATGGCGAATTGCGCATTGCGAATGAAGGAAGAATTGCAGCATCCCAAATGTGTGGCCGTCGGGGAGATCGGATTGGATTACCATTACATGCATTCTTCGAAAGAAGATCAGCTTCGCGCATTTCGGGAGCAACTGATGATTGCAAAGGAACTTGGTCTACCCGCAGTGATCCATAACCGCGAATCCATCGATGACCTCACGATGATCATTGCCGAAGTCGCTCCGCCTGCGCTCGTTCTCCACTGCTGCACGGAGGAGTGGGAGAGCGTCTCGGATCTTGTTAAGAGGGGATACCTGCTTTCGTTCACCGGTATGGCGACGTACCCGAAACTACAGCTTGTTCGCGATACGATTACCCGCTGTCCGCTCAGTCAGATGATGGTGGAAACCGATGCGCCGTATCTCGCGCCCGAAGCATTCCGGGGAAAACGCTGCGAACCCTCGATGGTGGTCGAAATCGCGAAACTGATCGCGCAACTCAAAGGTATTTCGTACGAAGAAGTCGACCGGGTGACGACACAGAATGCTGAAAAATTCTACGGGTTACGAGTGGTGCCCTCAGCAGGAATCGAACCTGCAACTCCAGCTTCGGAGGCCGGCGGTTGATCCATTAGCCTATGAGGGCTCGCATGCAGAAGATCTTACGTTGCCATCAGTAATCTGTATACTTATTTTGTTATGCAGAACGCAAAAATGCAATTGCAGCGCAGCGATATCTCGCATGTTCCGCAGCCTGTTTCTGCGTATTGCATGGCACATTTGTCTGCGCTCGCGCGTCGCAGCGGGGAGACGTATGCGATGCATTGTCAGGAGGTTGCATCAGTACTCGGGGAAGCAATGGGAGACCCCGCGTTGCTTTCGGTTGCCATGCTGCACGATCTTCCCGTGCATCCCGACGGCAAGGAACTTCTTTCTCGCGCGCCGATCGGTGATCGCGAGCGGCAACTGATTGCACAGATGCATTCTTTGCGTCGGTTGCATATCGATGAAAGCACCAGAGATCTTGATACCGTGATCGACGCCTTTCTTGAACAGCCGGAATTGCTGCCGTTGCGTATGGCTCACCGCGTCAATGATGTGCGGCACCTCGATCGGTTCACCGGAACGATCCGCAGACAGATCGCCTTCGAAACCCTACACATGTATGCGGCGATTGCCGGAAGACTCGGTATGCAGAAATGGAGAATAGAGATGGAAGACATCTGTTTTCCGGTCTTGCAACCGACGATAGTCGCGAAACTGCGCAAGCAATATAGCGACACAAGCTCGCTCGATAACACGTGTCTGGAGCATACGTGCCGATACCTAACGCGCGGCTTGAAGACACAGGGAATTGATGCGGAGCTTTCCCCGCGGATGAAGGGTCTATATTCCACCTACCGGAAAATGATTCTTAAAGATCGAGCGTTTCACGAGCTCACAGACAGGCTCGCCGTGCGCATCATCGTGCCGAGAGTGGAAGATTGCTATCTGGCTCTTGGTGTCGTGCATGCCATCATGCGTCCTATGCCGGGCAAGCTGAAAGATTACATCGGTGCGCCCAAGGAGAACGGCTACCGCTCCATTCATTCCGTTGTGTATCCGCTTCCCGGTGTGACGGACCTGCCGATTGAGATTCAGATCCGCACGGCGGAAATGCAGAAGGATTGTGAATACGGTCCCGCGGCTCACGGCGAGTACAAGCAGACGATGTATGCACTGGGCTCGAAGCCTGCGCGCGTGAATCTGTTTCGTAACCTCCAGAGTCTTCGTGCGGAAGCGTCTACCCCGCAGCAGTTTGAGGATGCTCTACGTATGTATTTCCGCGAAGACCATGTCGCCATCTTTGATCATGACAATAATCTCTACCACTTTAAAAAACCGGTGAGTGCGATGGATTTCGTGTGCCTCGTCTATCCAAAGCAACTTTTGCGTCTCAAGGAAGTGTGCATCAACGGCCGTCGCCGTCCCATCGGTACGCAACTGCAGGACGGCGATACCGTTGAGGCACGATTTGCCAGAGAAAAACTGGGCAGAAAAGAATGGTTGGATGCGTGTTTGCACAAGTCGACACGGCAAAAACTTCGAGATGAGATCCGCAAAGAATGACAGTTCCTCTTGAAAACACACGCAGTACGCCCTAGGATTTCTCGGCAGCCTATCGTTTTTGCGGATGTAGCTCAGTTGGCTAGAGCGTCGCCTTGCCAAGGCGAAGGTCGCGGGTTCGAATCCCGTCATCCGCTCCACGTAGTACACGTCGCTACGCTCCGTGACTACGTGGCGCCGCCAATATTGTGTAAGCGTCGCTACGCTCCGTGACTACGTGGCGCCGCCAATATTGTGTAAGCGTCGCTAC
>CAYGDT010000042.1:0-116 GCA_964348745.1 uncultured Candidatus Peribacteria bacterium | reverse complement strand
GCTCCGTGACTACGTGGCGCCGCCATCAGAAGCCGAGACTACGCCGAGATTTCGCTGTGTTCAAAGCCCCCTCCCTGTGGGAGGGGGTTGGGGGAGGGGGTACGAGCAAGGAAACC
>CAYGDT010000041.1:0-12552 GCA_964348745.1 uncultured Candidatus Peribacteria bacterium | reverse complement strand
GTGGACGATACTGGATTCGAACCAGTGACCTTTCGAATGTGAATCGAACGCTCTAGCCAGCTGAGCTAATCGTCCATGGTATGAAGGAGGGTAATCTTCAGTCTTGTGAATATCTGCGAGCGAAGCTGAAGCTGCCTGCCCGCCGTAGCTCCTCAGAGCGAAGGCGGGAGCTAATCGTCCAAATGCGTGCAAAGTGTACGGATCGCGCCTATGCGGAGCAATGCAATCTCCGCTGTTTTGCGTGGTACACTTGGGTTTATTATTATGGTATAATTAGCTGATATGCGCGTTTCCAGAATTTTACATCGCGAACGGCGCTTGCTTCTGTTCCAACAGAAGACTCCCGAACGCGAGCCACAGCAGATGGAGGGAGACCCTGATGGCAATGCTATTGATGTGCGCATGAACGCTCTGCGCGCCTCTGTTGAAAACACCGCCCCTCTGCGCCCGATAATTCGCAAACTTCCGCAGGCGTTGCAGGAAGTCTTTGATCGAAGCGGTGATCATCCACTTCTGCGTCCTTTGCGAACGCAGATGGAAGACGAATTTGGTGCGCTCAGTTTGCAGGAGCGTGATGCGTTCGAGCAGCGCGTCATGGATACTCTGGTTCTGATTCAAATGATCGAGAAACTGGGCACAGAGGCTTTCGACGGTTCGCCGAGGACACTGGATTCCCAAAATTTCGGCGATCTCTACGATGTCTTGCGGCGGCAGATTACTACAATCGATCTTGGTGATCCGCAGATTCTTCCCGAGCTGTCGCTCATCGGCCGCGACGAACGCAGCGTGACACTGCGTGTAGACAATGTGGCGACCGAAACTCCGATTGCAACAGTGGTTTTCGATATTACTAGTGGGGATGTTCGGGTGACGACTGCGGGTTAATGTACGTGTGTCATCCTTCCTGCCTGCCGGCAGGCAGGCGACAGAGCTCAGGATGACAAGACAGAGCGTGTCATGGTGAGCTCTGTCGAACCATAGTGAGCTTCGTATTTTCTTTGCTGCGGAGTGGCTTGCTTTCGTTGTCTCTTAAGTGTACACTTAAGTTACTCTTTCACTTTCCTTTTCATGCCAAAGGATATCTCCATTAAGGAATTACGACAGCATCTCGCCAGTGTCGCCGATCGTGTCGAGAAGGGCGAATCTTTCCGTGTTATTCGTCGTTCAAAACCTGCGTTTATCATCATGAAGGTCGATACGGAAGCCCCAGAAGAAGGTTGGGAAACCGTGGTAGATTTTACGAACGGAGAAAAGTTCAACGGCGTTCCGCTGAGAGTAGCTCTGAAAGAAATGCGCAAATTGCAGCGCTGATATGGAGCAGTGGCAAAAACAACTGCGCAAAATTCCACGCAACGATCGTGATCGTATATTTGCCGCGCTCACACTACTTCTTCAGCGGGATTATTCCATATTGAATTTGAAACAATTGAAGGGGTATCAGAACATTTTTCGCATACGCGTCGGTAACTACAGAATTATCTTTCACGACGACGGCGAGGAGATCACCCTGAAAGCGATATCGAGGCGGGATGAAAATACGTATAAAGATTTCTAGAAGTTCTCTGCTATCCTTTTCGTATGCAGACGACGATTTTCCGGCGCGTGGGATTGGGTATGTTGATTCTTGCGATTTGCGTTGCAGCAGTGGGATTGTTTTTGCGCGCATGGTACGAAGTCTCGTCTGGGGTGCTCGCGGGTGATGCGTTTATTTTTCAGACGGTGGGGCGGGGGATTGTAAACGGCCTGAAGCCGTATGCCGATCTTTTTGAGACCAAACCCCCCGGCATCTTTTTACTCTTTGCTCTTTCACTGAAATTCTTCGGCGATCAGACGTTGGTGAAACTTCTGCAGGCTGCGGTCTTGCTGGGAATTCCGGTGCTGGTGTTCCTCCCATCGTTGCACATCGTTGCGCAGCGTCCCGCGCGGCAGCGGCAGTGGCTCAGTCTACTCTCGCTTCTCTTTGGGTTACTGCTTGCACTGTATACGGCAAACCAAGCGGGGCAGGGGTTGCCGGAGAGTTTCGGTGCATTCTTCGCCATCGCATTCCTAGCAGCATTTATTTTTGGTTACCGATTTCCGATTTCCGATTTCCGATCACCGCTTATTCATTCACTTCTCCTCGGCGTGCTTCTCCTTTGTTCTCTCGGTTTTAAAGAACCTTTCTTCCTCTCGATTCTCGCAGGAGTCGTTCTTCTCAGCGATGATGATCAGTCATTCATTCGCCAGCTAGTCAGTTCGTTTCTGATTCCAGCAGCTATCGCGCTCGCTTTGGGATTGTTCGCGCTCGCCGTACTCGGATATCTCGGTCCCTTCTTCTCGGTGTACCTTCCGCACATGCTGGGGTATCACATTCAGCAATACCATGGATCCACGATGATCCATGCGCTGGAAATTTGGCGAACGTTTCGTAACATGGGTGCGTACTCGTGGTGGTTTGCTGTTGCCGTCACCTTGGTGTGGGTTGGTGTTTTTGTACGTTTTGTAGTTCTTAGTTCTTGGTTCCTAGTTCTTCGTTGGGTTGTTGCATCGTATTTGATGTTTCTTGCTATCGGTATCGGCGGCGACTTTTACGGTCACCATTTTATTTTCGCTGTTCCCGTGTATGCCGCTCTCTGGTGGGCGATGCTGCGTCACTTACCTGAACGTATTCCGAAATTTGCAACGGCGGCGCTCGCAATCTTGCTGACACTGACCGCGTTTTTTTCCACGCAGTTCTCCTATGCAAAGAGCGCCGCGCAATGGAAGGAAAAAGAAGAGGGGATGCAGACCGCTGCTCTGGCGATAGATACCCTGATGCAGCAGTGCGAATGGAATCGCTATCTGCAGATGATTCCCCGTGGAGTGGGCCCGTATGCGTACACCAAGGCAAGTCCCTACGGACCGATTTTCACGCAGTACGAACGTTTCATCGGTGCGTCGAAGTCGTACCAGACACAGTATCTTCGGGCTCTAAAAGAAGCACCCTTTATGCTGCTGATCGATATAAAAAAGAGCAATCTCTCGGTATTTGCGAAGCAGTACGTCGGCGTGCATTACGTTCCCGATCCTCCAGCGTGTGCCGGAGAGAACTTCTCGCTTCCTGAGCCGTACAATTTGCTCTTTCGGCAGGAGAAGTAAACGTGAAATTTGACATGTATAATAATAATGTTATCATTATATTAAATGAATACCTTAGATTCATCAGATACGTTTCCAAGTGATGATCTGCAGCCAGGAATGGTTTCAGCTGCAGAATTTGTACTATTGCTTCAGCAACATCATTCTCCGCATGCTGCTGCAGCAATCATTTCTGATGTTGAGCCTAATCTACGCGGCAAGAGAGACTTGGTTCGCTTAATACCTAACGAAGCATTTAGAAATAATGTTGCCAACTGTCTCTTTGGCGAATTAGCTGGAAGAATTGGCGCACGTTCATCTGCTGGTCATCCAACAACCGATTACGGATGTCCTAGATTTGTCGATGATCCATGCTACGATCGGTAAGTTTAAACCTATAGTGTTTCTATGAGTATTTCTCCCGACCGTATTCTCTTTGAAGATGCACATGTGCTTGCCGTCAATAAGCTGTGCAGTGAGCTGACTGTGCGTGGAAAGGGCAAGGTGGTGAAACTACCGCTCTTTGATTTTCTTAAGAAGGACTACCCGGGGCTTCGTGCGATTCATCGACTCGATTTTGAAACTTCCGGAGTGGTGCTCTTTGCGAAAAATGCCGAAGTAGAGGGGAAAATACTGCCTGCGGACCGTAGCGCGAAGCGCGAAGGTTCGAATAAAAAATTTGATCAATCAGCAAGTTCAATTCCTGATCACGCATCACGATGGAAGAAAACATATCGGACGTTGGTCATGGGACGCATTCTCCGTAATGGTGGAGCGATCCGTACGAAGTTGCCTGCACGCACCGCAGGAGAAGTGGATGCGCAGACGCTCTATACCGTCCTCGATCGGTTCGCCAACTCCACCTATCTCGAGTGCGAGATTACGACCGGACGTCATCATCAGATTCGCAGGCATTTTGCTTCCATCGATCACCCCTTGGTGCTTGATCGTGTGTACGGACATGGTAAATTCAATCAGCTCTTTCGACAGGAGCTTGGGTTTGGAACATTCTTTCTGCATGCATCCAAGTTGACGTTTCCGCATCCGGTCACCGGGAAGATCATGGTCATCGAAGCACCGATGCCGAAGGCGTTTGTGGCGTGTTTGGCGAAATTGCGAGCTCTCTCTTGAAGCGTTTTTCTTTTGACCGTAGCGCATATTGACACTTTCTTTTTGTCACCAAAATGAAAGTGTCCAAAGAAAAAGTGCAGAAAAATTGCAAACTCGGCCCGCTTTGACGGGCCTCGGACATGCAATTTTTCTGATGAAGTATTTTTCACTCTTGGGATATCACAATAGGCAATGAAAGAACCACTGCTGGCAGGCAGTAAAATCCACCCGCAACACCCCCCGTGCCTGCACGCCGTAGTGCCGACTATTCTAAACTGACGACTGCGTTACGGCACGCAGGCGTGGCGCGCGGTACCCACCCATTCATCATCAAGTAAACTTCATCGGCGGAATTACAAACTCGATCGTAAGCGTTTCTTTTTGGGCAAAGCCCCCTCCCGGCGGGAGGGGGTTGGGGGAGGGGGTTAGAGCCAAGGAAACCCCTCTCCCTGTCCCTCTCCCTATGGGAGAGGGAACGTTGCTGCTCTGCGTTCAAACTGTGTATAGGTTCAGATACATATTGCACTCCTGATGGTTCGCAATGCAGTGATGATGCGCTACAATCCGTCCATGCGCATACTTACAGGTATTCAACCGTCGGGTGATCCGCATCTTGGAAATTATTTCGGGTACTTTAAGCAGAACATCGATCTGCTGGGAGAGGAGGAAAATCTATTGATGATTGCCGATTATCACGCGCTGACAACTGTGCATAATCCGGAAAATCTCCGTTCCTATCGCCAGAATATCGTTTTGGATTTCCTTGCTTGCGGCTTTGACCCGGGGAAGGGGACGTTATTTTTCCAATCGTACGTGCCAGAACATGCAGAGCTCTCTTGGATTCTTTCGTGCGTGACACCAATGGGACTTCTGGAGCGTGCTGTTAGCTACAAAGACAAGGTGCAGCAGGGTCTGGAGGCCAATGTAGGACTCTTCACGTATCCTGTACTGCAAGCGGCGGACATCCTTATCTATCGTGCTGATACCGTACCAGTGGGCAAAGATCAGATTCAGCACGTTGAGATTGCCAATGATATCGCAAAAAAATTCAATAACCGTTACGGGAAAGACTTGCTCGTGCCGCCGGACCCGCGTGTTATCAAGGATATGGCGGTTGTCCCCGGAACGGACGGACAGAAAATGAGCAAGAGTTATGGGAACGTCATTCCAATATTTGCAGATGAAAAGACGGTGAAGAAAGCAATCATGGGCATCGTCACTGATAGTAAGGATGTGGCTGATCCTAAAGACCCTGCAACATGCGTTGTCTATCAGCTACATTCATTGTTACTCAATGCAGGAGAAAAGAAGGCGCTGGCTGAGAAATATCGGGCAGGAGGTCTTGGATACGGTGATGCCAAAAAAATGCTCCTAGACACGTTCTTTGATTACTTTGGTCCTATGCGAGATCGCAGGGCAAAGCTGAAGGATTCAGAAGTTCAGCAGGTGGTGACAGAAGGTTCGCGGCGTGCGAGGCAAATTGCCCAAGAGACCATGGAGGTTGTTCGGAAAGCCGTAGGATTGAGGTAGGAGAAGATTCTCCTATGAATTCTCTGATTGCTTACAGAGCCTGTTTTTGCTATAATAATGAGAAACCAATACACACCCCAATCCAATCGTATGAAACACACCACACACAGACGCCATCACACCGCCGTACTCGTAGCTGCGCTGGTTTCCATTCTCGCCGTCCCCACGACGATGACAGGTCTGTTTCAGTCGATTGATGATGACGGCTACAACGCCGTTCCGGTAGAGGATATGCGTGTGCAGGCTTTGCAGGATGCATCTCGCGTGCGCCAGTTGCGTCGCGATTTCTGGCGCGCAGTGGAAGTGTATAAAGAACTCGTGCGGATGGGTAACGAAAACCTTGTTCCGCCCACGGTCAACGATGAAGAGCTTATTCGATATTATCTGGATCCTGCGAATTTCGCCGATGCGGATGCACAAGCACATGCTGCTGCGGAGGAGGAAACTGATGTCGTCGCCACGATCTCCGATGCGAAGGTTCAGTACAACGCTCTGTTGCCGCGTTATCAGTATCTTCTCGATGGTTATATTTCGGCCGGTTATTGTCCGAGGAGCCTCGCGCAGTATCACCTCACAGGATTCTACGATTTGTGCACCAGTTTATTGGATGAACATATTGCCGTTACGGACACGGGTATTCTCGAGAGGGGTGCGTTCCTGCGCGGTTACCAATCTGTTGGCTACGCACCGTTGCGCAGTCTCAGAAACCGACTTGAAAATCTCCAGGAATCCCTCATGTATCAAGATGGTACTTCGATCCATCCTCGTAGCGTACAGGGTAATACTCGCCCGCGCCCCCGTACGAATGCCGCTTCTTCTTCCGCATCTTCTCAAGAATAGATATGCAACGCCTTCCAAATGCAACGCAACGGTTGATGCTCGGATTGCTTGTGGGCGTTGTCGCCGTGCCTGTCACGTCGACTGCTCTTTTTGTGAATCAACAGGTGCAGCAGGGTCAGATGATGCCGTCGGAGATTCGCCAGAAAGCACTGGAGGATCGCGTTCGCTTGCGATTGCAGCAACGGAAGTACTGGGACGCAGCCGATCAATTCGATGCATCCTCCGGCGAGGTGATGCCCGATATCAATACGATGGAATCCATTCAAAAATCGCTGCGCCCTGCGGCGCAAAAGACGGTAGAGATACTCGATGCCAATGATTTGGATCCGAGCGACCGATTGTTTCTCCGCAACTATACGCATTCGGGTAATTGCCCCGAAAGCCTTAAGGGTTTTCACATTCCGGGTTTTTATGAACTGTGCGTCTCGATCGTGGGCGAAGATGTAAAGCAAGCTCCGGTAACGGGTTTGCTCAATAATCGAGCGTACTTAAACCGGACGCTCGGGAAATCCGCGCCGAATCTCTCCGCATTCAAATTGCGGATGCAAATGATTCAAGAGGCCAACGATTCCGCGACGCGCAGAGAGGATGGAACAGGTCCGGGACGACCGACTGTTTGCGTTATGAATCCGGATTGCTTGAATCCGAGGTACGGGGATTAACGGAGGATGCACCAGCCTTCGCCGCGTATTACGCTGCTACGGCCGGCAGGGAGGAAACAAAGGATGCAGAGGATCGTTGCTTTTGGTATGATTTGGGCGATGCAGCGCTTGATTCTGGCATCGGCGAGCCCGCAGCGGAAGAGTCTCCTTGAGGGGCTCGGATTACAGTGTACGGTGCGCCCCAGTAATTTTGACGAGGAGTCGTGCGACATACGAGATCCCGTGGAGCGGTGCAGACATTTGGCGGCCCATAAAGCGCTTGCAGTGCACGAGAAGTTTCCGGATTCTTTTGTCATTGGTTGTGATACGCTCGTGGTGTCAGCAAATGGAACACTGCTCGAAAAAGCTCCGGATGCTGCATCTGCGCGCTCCATGATCGGGGCACTCTCCGGAACATCGTGCGATGTTCATTCGGCACTGTCGGTCGTCGATCCGCGGGGACGGCATCATGAGGGGATCTCGTCGTCGATCGTTACGTTTAAAAAGCTGACCCCGCAAGAGGTCGACTGGTGGATCAGCACGAACCTCTGGCGTGACAGGTCGGGTTCGTTTCAGATCGACGGTCCCGGGCAGTTGCTGATTAGCAGGATAGAAGGGGACTGGACCAGCGTCGTCGGACTTCCTGTGTATCTGCTCGGAGAGTTGCTGCGCAAAGCGGGATACGAGCTTTGGAATAGATAAGATTTAATTTTCCATCTTCGTCGTCACCCACTCCCATAGCTCGTCAAAGATCGGTTGCGTCGAGGCTGCGCAGCGGTAGCCGGTTCGGGGATTTCCCTGTTCCAGCGCTTCCATGTGCATTTTGCCGCCGGCTTCCTCGATCAGCAGGAATCCGCAGGCGATATCCCACAGACGGATACCAAGAAAGAACGCTCCATCTGTTTTCCCTCGCAGTACTTCGCCGAGTTCCTGTGCTGCGCACCCGGAGTTTTCTATGGAAGCGCAGTAGGGCATGCTCGCGCGGTAGATGCCGTCGTTTCCCTGCACCGCGCGTCGCAAGGTGTTGCAGTTCAGGATGGCATCGGTCATACCTTTGGTTTTCCGAAGTTTGATCGGAGTGTCATTGAACAATGCTCCTTCGCCCTGTGCGCCATAGAAACGCTGATCAAGCAGCGGGAGTTCCATGGAACCTGCGAGCAACACGCCGTCCTTTTGCACGGCGACAATCGTGCCGAAGTTCTCACGTTTATGGATAAAATTCAGGGTTCCGTCCAGAGGATCAATGATCCATTCATACGGACTTTGCGGATTACCAAGCGTATCGGCACCCTCTTCCTCAGCAATAAAGCGATGCTCGGGAAAATGCTTTTGGATGACAGCGATGATAAGTTGCTGGCTTGCGAGATCGGTTTCCGTGACGTAGTCGGTCGCCGATTCTTTGGTGGTAATCTGCAGATCATCTGCATGAAGGAACTTTGTAAATTCCTTTTCAAGAAATGCTGCCGCCACCGCCGTCGCTTCGCGCGCGACCACAAGCAGCTCTTTTGGTGTTGGTTCACTCATGAGATACAAGTTTCGTAGTGGATATATTGTATGGCAAAGGATAGTGGATATTGCCGGGTAGGCAAAGAGACTGTATTGACTATAAAGTCGGCAATCTATACTCATACAACCCCTCGCGCGCTTTTTCATACGTTGGCATCGCCCATGCCACCCACGACCAGTACTGCGGACTGTGGTCAGCGCGCTTGCGGTGCGCCAATTCATGAATTACTACATAGCGCAGGACCTCCGGTCGTACAAAGAGCAACGAAGTATTCAGCATAATGATGCCGCTAGAGCTGCAGCTGCCCCATTGGGAACTGGCGAAGCGCAGACGCACTCCGGAGATACGCACGCCGTACGTGTCTTGATTGATGCGGGCAACCAGCTGTTCGATGCGCGTCTGCTCCTGCGAGGCAAGCGTATTCCATAGGAGCCGATGCAAACCTTGTCGCCGCAGATGTGGCCCGATGGTGACCGAGAACCCGCGATGGGTTTTACGGATGGAAGTCTTCTTTCCGGGGCGCAGCACAAAGGAGTACCGCTTACCTGTTGCAAGTGTCACGATCGTGCTCTCGCCGCAATCGAGCAGTCTCCCGAACGGGTGGATCAGTTCTTTTTCCTTCTCTTCCTCGACTTGCTGCATCATGCGTTTTAGGAGGTCTCGTACGTGCTCTTTTTCCTCCTGTGCAGAGAGTCCTCTGGCAAGCCGAATGATGATCGTATCGTTCAGAAATACGGCTCTGCTATGCTTATTCTTCGTACGTTCAACCCTGTGGCGGACGGGGTGTTTTTTCATCGGGCCTCTGAGTATACAGCTGCGTCAAGAGGCAAGCCGAACGAAGGGTCTGGGGGTAGGGCGTGGGGGATAGGGCAGCAGTCAATACACAAAATTGGCTTCAGGAAGCCATTTAATTTGCTTCACTACTGGACGACTCTCCGGTTTGCTCATGTTTTCTCTTTAAATCCTCTGCTGCTTGTGCCAAATCACCGCATATTTTTATGTGGGATTGGACTTGACGGAAACCGCCCAAAAGTGCCCCGCTATCCTCCAGTGGCAGCAGTTCTTTCAGGCTCGCTTCCCGAGCTTCCAGGCAGGCAATCGCATCGTCAATTTTGAGGGTGATTTCCTCGGGCGCCAGAGTTCGATCTTCAATATCCTTCAGGCGGATCATTAGATGGTTCATCCATGTAATCGACCGATCGATCAGCAGCCGAGTCATCGCGAGGCGCTCCTGCGTTCTGTAAACAGTTCCGAGGTTTTGCTTCGCTTCCTGCAATCCCTCTTTGTTTGTATAGACTCCCACATCGATCGCCTGCACAACTGTCGCAATTGCGTCACTCAGCCGATCGATCGCCATAAGAGCGAGGTTGCGGTACGCATCGGTCACGCCTTCGACGCTTGAGACGAATTGTTTTTCTTTGCGTAGAATTTCCAAATCCAATGTCAGTGTGGCTCGGAAGCACGTTGCGGTAACGGAGAAAAGTGAATCGCGATTGGCTTTGCGAATATCTTCGCGGCAGGCGATGCGCTTTTCCATGCGCTTTTGCCTCCGGTCTGCGTCTTGGGTGCGGAACGTGGCAGTGTTCTTGCGGTTGTTCATCATATCCTGCCAGAAATCTGCGGTACGCGCGCGCCGCTCTTGCCAGAGATCGACGGAAGATACGGAAGATGCAGATGATGCAGAGGAAACAGAAGATGCAGAGGAAACACCAGCCTCCGCTCCTGACGGAGCTACGGCCGGCAGGGAGGATGCAGAAGAGTACGCAAACGCAGCTGTGGGTGTGAGCAGGCAGCTTAAAAGTCCGATGGTCATCCGTGTATAGGTCACGGATGGGAAGTGTAGCACAACATCGTTAGAGAATCTTATGCCTGCACGCGTTCCAGCACGAGGCCATGGAGTTGACCGACAACAGACTCAACATTGTCATTCACAATCAATTCATCAAAGAGCTCCTTACGATCGCGGAAAAACTTCAAATCGCTCTCTGCATTTTTCAGACGGTCGCGGATCTGCACTTCCGTGTCGCGGCCGCGGCTGCGGAGCCGAAACAGCAGAGCCGAGAGCATTTGCCTCTTACTTTTACCGGGAGGCATCAGCCCGAAAGAGAGGATTGATCGGCGTCCGTACTGTGACGAAAGTCCCTGCAACAAGTGCATCTCGGTGACGACGATGGGGATTTTTCCTTTCTTCCAGATCGACTCGATATCCTGCTTGCGGTAGCCGTACCATCGCTTCTCGGATTTGCTGGGTATGATGGTCGACGCCGCCAGTTTGCCGCTCTGTTTCATATCCATAAATTTCTCAGCGGTCACATGGGTATACTCGTCTTCGTCGCCCGCCTTCGGTTCGCGCGTCGTTACGATCGGAACTCGCTCCACGTATTTCCCGACTTGTGTAGAGAGAAGGATGGAAACAGTTGTTTTGCCGACACCCGATGGTCCTGTGAGCGCGAGTACGTAACCGGGAAAATGTATCAACGCTTCTTTCTGAGTAACGATCTCGTACGCAACATCGTAGATACGCAGACCTTCCGCAGTGACGCGCGAGAGGCGCATGCGGGGGGCGACGCGCATGCCGATGGCGATGCTCCCCAATGGGGCGCATATACATCCGGTAACCTTCGAACCATCTGCAAGTTCAATGAGTCCGATTATGCGGGGTCCCGCGGGGAATCCAGCCGGAGGATGGCGCACCGTGGTGAACGAAAGCAGCGTTCCTTCCTGCATTTTTTTGTGCAGAGTGCGTTGCGCGCGGTGGGAGATGGGCGGGGTGGTCATAAGGATTGTTCAAGGATATGTATGCCGCAGGTTGCGCATGCTCCTCCGAAGTTCTGGGCAAGCCCGTAGCGATTGCCGGACGCGTGGAGTTGTTTGCGGATATCGATGATCTGTTTAATGCCCGTCGCAGCAACAGGGTGGCCGCAGGCTTTGAGGCCCCCGCTGCCGTTGATGGTCATAGCGTGCTCCTCTTCGTACAAACGGATACCGCACCCCGGTTCGGCAAATCCCATATCTTCCAGCGAAAGTAGTGCCGCGATGGAGAAACAATCGTGGAGTTCAACGTGGGCGATATCTTCCCGTTCGATGCCTGCTTCCGCCAGTGCGGCTGCCATGGCGGTCTGTGTTGCGCCAAAGGCAGTGATCGTCGGCCGGTCGGTGATACTGACGGTATCGGCGGCGAGTTGCGATGCAATGATGCGAATATCTCCGTGGGTAGATTTCCTCGTTTTTTCGGCGCTCGTAGAGAGGAGCACTGCTGCAGCGCCGTCGCTGATCGGCGAGCAGTCCAGCATACAAAGCGGGTCTGCTACTTTTGGCGAAGCACTGACGGAATCTTCAGGAATTTCTGATTGGAACTGCGCGAAGGGATTTCCCACTGCATTCTTGTGATGCCGTACGCTGACAGCGTTCAGGCGCGCGCGACTCACGTTGTACTCATGCATGTACCGGTTGGCGATCAGTCCGAAAATACCGGGAAATGTGAGACCCGACGGTGCGTCTTTTTCTGCATCAGCGGCACCCATCAGTCCTGCCGCGATAACCTCGGGAGACACGTCGGTCATTTTCTCCACGCCGACGACGAGAACGGTGTTTGCTTTGCCGCTCTCGAGCAGAGCGCATGCCGTATGCACAGCAACGCTCCCGGAAGCACATGCGGCTTCGGCGCGCAGAGCAGGCGGGTGGTGGGGGAGTAATCCCGATGCCAGAGCCCCCAAATGCGCTTGTCCGTTACAGACTTCCCCGAGCATATTTGCGACCACAATTGCGTCGATATCGAGTGAGGTACATCCGGCATCGGCGATGGCAGCATCGATCGCTTCTCGGAGG
>CAYGDT010000040.1:0-13558 GCA_964348745.1 uncultured Candidatus Peribacteria bacterium | reverse complement strand
TCGACCTTCAATCGCTTCGCGCAGCGTCACTTGATCCGCAAACTCGATATCCGCACCCATCGGAAGTCCGTGCGCCAACCGTGTGATTTTTTCTACTTTGTCACTCAGTTGCTTTCTGATATAGCTCGCTGTCGCTTCGCCTTCGACATCGGGATTCGTGGCGACGATGATCTCTTTGATCTCGCCATGCTCACAGCGATCCGTCAGTTCTTTCATGCGCAGTTGTTCGGGACCCATGCCATCGATCGGAGAGAGGACGCCATGCAGCACATGGTAGACACCTTTGAACGCCGTTTTTTCAAACGCCACGACATCGAGCGGATGTTCCACAACGAGGATGAGCGCGTGATCCCGCGTGCGGTCTTCGCAGATGCTGCAACGTTCCTGCAATGTCACCATCTGGCAGTCACTACAGTACTTCAGTTCGTTTTTCAAGTTGAGCAGGGCTCCGCCCAGCCCCTCCGGCGATGCTCTGGCACTGCGCAGCAAATGGAACGTCAGACGTTCGGCAGATTTCGGCCCGATGCCGGGAAGTTTGGAAAACTCCTCGATGGACCGTTGAATTTGTGGTGGTAAGAGTGACATCCTTTTGTGAGAGGATAATGGATAATGGATAGAGGATAGAGGATAACAAATAGATGAAGAGAGAGAAATAGTATTCTTTCTCCACTATCCACTTTTCTTTATCCACTTTTCACTATCCTTTTTGCTTTCGTTATTATATTTCCCGTCCTTCCCGCAACCGCCTCCCTATATCCGCCTCCTTCTTTTTCTGCCGCTTGTCGAAACGCTTTTTCCCGCGTCCTATTCCGATCAGAACTTTAATGTATTTTCCCGCACGCACTTCAAGGGGAATGACGGTCACACCCTTCTCGTTGAGCTCGGTTTGCAGACGCTCCAATTCACTTTTTTTTAAAAGCAGCGGCCGATCGCGTCCGACATGCTCGTCGTCATCCGATCCCGAGGCATAGGCATACTTGGCGATCTTCATGCCACGAATGATCGGCGCATCGCCCAGAAGCAGCACGTACGAACCGCCTAAGTGCACATTGCCCGCGCGGCAGGATTTCACTTCCGCTCCCGTCAATCGGATTCCGGCTTCGATGGTATCGAGAATCTCGTAGTCGTAGCGTGCGCGGCGGTTGTTGGCGACAGTTTTCACGCTACGTATAGTAGGGGAGTATCGCCTGTTTGACTGTCATTTTAGGCATCGCAATGATTGACAAATGAATAAAAAAGTGTAGGATGTCTAGGTCAGCTCGGATGCTCTCCTGACCGCTCCCGCCCCCTTTAGAAACTATAAACAGTCACACGGAGGTGGAAGCGGCCAGGGCGAGCACGGCAATTGCCGGCAACGTTCTGACGCTAGTCATGGGCCTACGCCCTTATAGAGCGTAGGCTCTGATTTTAAAAATACACCATCATCAACAATGTAATTCTTTCTTGAAATGCGAGCGTAATAAACGCACCGAGAGCGAGGAACGGGCCGAAGGAGACATGCCCTCCCGCATGCACTTTTTTACACAAAAGAAGCACGATGATGATCATCGCACCGACGATATAGGTGATCATAAGACACACGATCATCATGCCTGCAGTAGAAACGAGCAAACCGATACCCGCCGCCAGAATGATATCGCCGCTCCCCACCGCACGCCCGCGGCTTATGATCCACTGCACACCGAAGAATGAGACACCCACGAGCATCCCCGACAGCATGAATGTGCCTGCTACCGCACTGTAGAGTGCGGACAAGGCAATGAATGGAAGACTGAGCGCATCGGAAATCGTCTGCGTTTTCCAGTCGATCAATGCGATCAGTAGGAGTAGCCACAGTGAAAAAGCAAGCAGCAACGCGCTCAACTCATCGCTCTGCCGCCAAGCTGCAAAAAGAAAGAGACCGCCCGACAGAAGTTCCAGCATCGGATACAAAGGACTGATGCGCTGCCTGCAACTTCGACACTTTCCCCGTAATACGATGTAGCTCAGGACAGGGAAGAGATCGATGGGACGAATCTGCTCGTCACAAAGCTGACACCGCGAACGGCCGCCGATCGACGCGCCGCCCGGCACCCGCGTGACAATCACCGATCCAAAACTGCCAAAGACGAGACCGATGATGAAGAAGAGAACCAACACAGTAGTCCTACTGTAAACATGATCGCGCGAAGTGACCAGTACGCAGTGATCTGATTACTGATTACTTACACGAAGATTTCTTTTTCTTTCTCCAAAATCCCATCACTCCACCAGCGGCGCCTGCAGCGATGAAGCCGAGACCAAATCCGCTATCGGGGAGATCCTGCGCATTGATGCTCTCGGTGGAACCCGCTTCTTCTTCCTTGATATCACCCCACAGATTCCCCCATGCATCGGTTTCCATGGCGATTTCTCCAGTCGCTACTTGCTGGTCAGATACCTGCTCTTGGGCGGGTGCTGTCTGCTCATCTGTTTGCGGAGCACTCTGTTCATCTGTCTGTATTTGTGGAGCACTCTGTTCGTCTCCCTGCCAACTAACATCGAGACTGTGATCATCCGGAGAGTTGATGAGTGCCGGATCGTTGATGGTATTATCCTGCACCACGCCGGCTGCGCGCAGATTGCGCGAGAGGATCCGTTTGCGGTGGCTTTCATCCATAGTCTTATCCGCAATGTTGCTTGCACCCGGCGGATACATAGTGCCGCCTTCGGCAGACGGTAGCGTGAGGTACGCCGTTACCTTCGGTTTGACGAATTCGTAGCTGTAATACAGCGCAAGTGCCAATGCACCACCCAGTACCGCACCGAGAATCTGTTTCCAGAGTGGCGGTCGGTCGTCCTCCGTCTTTGGTGTGGTAGTGGGAACTGTATTTGTATGTTCATCCATAGGTGTTTTTGTTAATCGTATTATTATAGCAGATTTGAAGCTGTAATAAAAGCGATCCGTCTAACCTGTCTTCCGACGTAGAATGCTGGATTTATGGATTTCCGGGCTCAATGGAGCCGCTCTTTGAACGAGACAAGGTAGGTCCTTCTCGGTGATTCCCGGTGGTAGACGTTGGTCGTAGCCCATGATAATGAGGTCGGGAGCGATCTCTCGAACGGGTTTCAGATAATCGTGATCATCACCCAGAAGCACTGTTGCATCCGGGAATACCTCTGTAATTGCAGCCAAACGCTTCTGCTCGGATTGATCGGGCCCGTGCCCCTTGATGCGTTCAACCGTCTCGTCCCGCGCGACGATAACAAAAAGCTGACCCTTGGAATGCGCTTCGTTTAAGTATGCGATATGACCGGGATGCAGATTATCAAAAGTGCCGAATGTGAGGATCTTTTTTCTCACCGCAAATCAATCGCCAGAACTTTCTTGTCACTGAGGATATAGAGTTGCGTCTCCTCTTCATCGATGTAGATATCCCTCAGTTCACCAAGCTGATCGCCTTCGAGAATGTACTGCTGCACGTATGCGCCTTCACCGGTGGCTCCGCCGTCCGTAGTGACAATCACGCGGGAATTCTCAGGGTCGAGGAAGTACAGATGTCCGTCGAATACTTTGTAGATCTTGGTGGCTCCTGCAAGCGCGCCTTCGGGAAGGTGGCGGATCGTGAAGGGCTGTACTTCACCCCTGAGCAGTTTCAAGACCTCGCCGCCCTGCTTGAGAACATACACGCTGCCATCGATGGCGATATCCAGTCCGCCGCTTAAGTCGCCGTTGACGTTATATTCCGCCGGCGCGGTGTAGCGGTTACTGAGGCGCTCATATTTATAGATTTGATTGTTCTCCGGCGAGAGCATGTAGAGGAAACGCAGATACGTGCGCATGGCAGCGCCTTTGATCCAGCCTGCGGGATCTTCTGTCTTCATGATCGTCGGTTGGTTATTCACCAGTTCCACAATGCTGTTGTCGGTTAATTGAAAGACCTCTGTTTGATAACGCGGGAAATTGTCGCCCTCCAAAATAAGTTCATCATCCGTCAACCTTGTGGGATCTTCCACAGTGTTGAGAAGTACGCGGTAGAGATCCTGCCTGTCGTAGACGAGGAATTCCGCATCAGCAAGACCGATGAACCCCTGCGCGTCGATGGCGTCGTTCTTCGTGGCGAGATTGGCAATCGGTCGCGGCGTGATACGAACGATATTATTGATTTCCTCACGTTTCACGCGGATGCGCTCCAGAAGATCCAGCGCCTCGGCGCGGAAGAGGTTGCTCTCGTTGTCCATCACCTGCTTCGCCTGCTGTTCGGCTTGTTCGAGAATGGTGTTTGCGCTCTCTGTCTCCCCGGAGATTCTGCGATTTTCGGCAGTGCTGATGAGCTGATCGACTTCCTCGAGCTGCGTCTGCAATTGTGTACGCGACTGGCGTTTCTGACTGGTGGTCGTGAGGTTCACAAACGCCCATACGACAAGGAATACCGCTACGGTGAATGCCAGAAGTAAGAGATGCGCCCTGCGCTTGCGCTTTGGATCACGCAGGTCTTTTGTAAAACCCGTAAACCAACTTTTTGCGCGGCGAAGATTTGCAGCTTGCAACATGTCTCCTGCACGGGACGCAGCTGCAGTAGCGCCGGACAGGAGCGAAGAAACGATCGCATTGTCACCGCGACGCTGACCGGTTTTTCGTGCAGGCAGACGCACCGGCGTTGCAGAGCGACTCTGTTTGCCGGCAACAGCAACTCCTCCTCTGCCCGATACATGTAAAACACCAATAGCCGATTGCTCACGTTCCGCCTCCAGTTCTATCACCAATTCATCCAGCAGATGTTCATCGCGTTGAGCAAGCTGTGCAAGCTGCGCGGGTGTCACTGTTCGTAGCAGCCTCTGCGTTGAGAAGATGATGACATCGCGAGGCTCCAACGCTCCACTCGCGATGTGAACGAATGCCGGCGTCGGCTTGCCACGGGTGTATTCCGTAATCTGACTTGCGGTTCCCGCGCGAACCACATACGCCTCAGCACGACCGGCGTGCGAAACGTGTAGAACACCCGCCTTGTCGATAATGCCGACGATGGCATGCACTTCGTACGTCGCTTGCGCGAACGCAAGACCTTTAAAAAGCCCGTTGAGTTCCTTGAGCGTACTGTCGAGGCGCTCGGCGGCGTTCCCCTCGGTCTCGAGCAACGCATGCTTCATAACCGTCGCGCACTCTTTTTCAAGCGTTTTGGCTTCATTCGGTGCTCCGTCCACCTGGAGCAACAACACGACATCTTCGCCGGAAGCGCTGGTTTCCTTTTGCGCCGACAGCGTCGTGCCCCGCTTGGGTTTGGTAAACCCTGTTTGCACCATGATCTCCATACAGTGCTACAGGCTACAGATGAGCCGCCGTTTGAGCAAGGACGGAGGGGAAGGTTTGGGAAGTTTGGAAAGTCGGGAAAGTTGGAAAACAGAATCCAACATCCCAAACCTCTCCAACATTTCCGACATTCCAAACCTTCAAAAGACAAAAAAATAAAACAAAAATTCGTTTATTATAAGCCAAAAAATTGAAGCTAATACAAATCGATGCTTGCTATATGATCACAGCCGGACTATACTGCGGACGTACATACTTACATTTATATTATATGAACTCTGGTGGACTCTCTGCCCAAAAAAACGAGAATAAACATCCTTCTCACAATAGAAATCGGGGACGGCGCTCCTCCTGGACCAGGCGCGGACCGCCACGGGGCCCGAAACCCATGGCACCGGCAGGAAGCGACGGCAATAGCACTCCCGTTCCCAGTAAGCAGCAAGCGCCGCAAGCACACGTACCAGCAAGTACTCCCAATAAATTGCGCATGTATCCCCTTGGGGGATTTGAGCAGGTCGGCCGCAACTGCTTCGTCATTGAAGTCGACAACGATATCTACATCATCGATCTGGGACTCCAGTTTCCCGACGAAGACATGCTTGGCATCGATTATCTCGTGCCGGATGTCGCGTGTCTGAAAGGAAAAGAAAACCGCATTAAAGCGGTGCTCTTTACTCACGGACACTTAGACCACATCGGCGCGGCGCAGCATCTGCTGCCTGCATTGCACTACCCTCCCTGCTATGGAACCAAGCTCACAATGGCTTTCGTCCGCAAGCGACTGGAGGAAGAGCATCTGACGGAGAAAGTGCAACTGAATGTAGTTCCGTATCGGCAGAAAATTCGCATCGGAAAAGTGGAAGTGGAATTCCTGAAAGTGACACACTCGATTCCTGATTCCGCAGCGATCGCAATGCACACTCCCTATGGAGTTGTGGTGCATACCGGAGACTTTAAGTTCGATCTAACGCCCATGAATGAAGCGTGTGCGGACTTCCAACGGCTTGCTGAGCTTGGAGAATCCGACAAGGTGCTCGCCATCATCGCGGACTCCACCAACGCCCAGAAACCCGGACACAGCAAGAGCGAAGCGGAGATCTCCGAAACGCTCTACAATCTGATCCGCGACGCCGAGGGACGCTTGATTATCTCCACTTTCTCGTCACTCCTCAATCGCATCCAACAAGTTATCGAGCATGCAAAGACATTCAACCGCAAGGTGTTTGTGTCAGGACGCAGCATGGTGACCAACATTGAAATCGCTCAAAATCTGGGCTACATCAAGGCGCCGCGCGGACTGATTCGTAAAGTGACGCCCGGCGGTATGGACAAACTTCCGGATAACGAAGTGTTGATCCTCACAACGGGAAGCCAAGGCGAAGAGATGGCCGGACTCGCGCGCATCGGCCTCGGTACACACCGACATATCGGTGTGAAGAAAGGCGACACGGTGATCTTGAGCAGTAATCCGATCATCGGCAACGAACGCGCGGTTGCCAAGGTGATTAATAACCTGCATCTGCAGGGCGCTCAAGTGAAAACCAATCAAGAACTTGCACTCCACGTGACCGGACACGGCAACGCAGAAGATATCCTTCTTATGCACCGACTGGTCAAACCTCGTCATATCATCCCCGAGCACGGCGAACCTGCCATGCGCTCGGCGCACGCGGCACTAGCCAAGAAGATCGGCTATCCCGATAACCAGATTCATCTGCTTGGCAACGGGGAAATTTTGGAATTCGATCAGCTCAATGCCCGCAAGAGCAAGAGCAAGATCGATACCCAAGACATCATCATCGACGGTAAAGGCGGATCTGCCGGCGAAGGCCAGCGGGTCATGCGCGACCGCAAGATCATGAGCCTCGCGGGTACCGTGGTCGTTGTGCTTAAAGTTTATAGTGATAGTAAGCGTCTTGTCGGCGACCCGGATGTGCTCTCGCGCGGACTGATTTACGGTTCGGAGCAAGAAACGATCACGCGTGAAGTAGTGTTACGCACGAAGAAGGCATATCAAGAAACACTCGACCGTGGCGAAACTGATCGCAAGGCTTTCAAGCGCGCGATCACCGGAACGCTCTACCGTTACTTCGACAAGCAGTTGAACAGGGAACCTATGGTGGTGCCGATTATAGTGGAGGTATAAGAAGGTTGCTGCTACAATAAATAGCATGAACGCCGTTTTCGAACGCTTTCAACTTATGCTCAGCGAGAGCCTCGCTTCCGCCTATGACAAGGTATGGGGGCTGCTTCCCGAGATTCTGTTTGCCATTGTCGTCGTGTTTGTCGGTTGGATCGTCGCCGTATTGATCCACCACATCGTGCTCTGGGTTCTCAACTTTTTTGCAATAGACAAACTTGCGGCGAAGACGCCGCTGCAGAGCATCCTTCGTGGTATCGGCATCACCAGCGGTCCAAGCGCCATCATCGGCTGGCTCGTATTCTGGATGGTCGTGCTTCTGACGCTGATCGTTGCAGCAGACACGCTCCAGCTGACGCAAGTCAGCGAAGGGCTTTCGATCGTCACGGGGTATATCCCGCAAGTGATCGTTTCCATTCTGATCGTCATCTTCGGCATGCTGCTTGCCAAGTTTCTGCAAATGCTGACGCTGCAGGCGATGGGGAAAATGGAGATATCCTACAAAAAATACGTGGGAAAAGCGGTGCAGCTCACCGTGCTTGTCTTCGTGTTTGTCGCTGCAATCGACCAGCTGGGTTTCAGCTTGCACTACGTCTTAAACGGTCTCGTGACGATCGTTTCCGTCCTGTTACTCATGGTCGGCATCGGCGCCGCGCTCGGTGCGCGCACGCTGATCGACAATGCAACGGCATGCCAGCAGATTCGCCGCCAGATTTCGCTTGGAGACACGGTGCAGATCGACGGCGAGAGCGGAAAGGTGAAGGAGTTCACACTGACGAGCGTTGTTCTGGAGACCGCTGCGGGAGTCAAAGTACTTCCCGCTGCGCATTTTCTGACGCACGCCTACAGCAAACGCTAACATGAATGGCACCTCACCACGACCGATCCTCATTTCTGTGCCGCATGCCAGCCTGCAAGTTCCAAAGGAAGTTCTCGGCAACGTGGCCCTGAGCGAGGCAGAGATTAAAGGATACACCGATTTGTATACTGATCAGGTCTACGACATGAAGGGGTACTTCGCCGTCAGCGGAAAGGTATGTCGCGTTTTTGTCGATGTGAACCGCGCGCCCGATGATATCGCCAAGGAATACCACATGGGCAACGACGGCGTCGTGGTGTTCACCGCGCAAGACGGGAGGAATATTTACAAGACGCAACCCACCGAGGAACTCATGGAACAGTTGATTGCCGCGTATCACGATCCCTACCACGAAGAGCTCGACGCAGTCATGCCGAAGGTTGAATTCCTCTTCGACTGTCACTCCTATCTGCCGTTCGGGCCGGCAATGAAAAAAGACGCGGGCGAACGTCGGCCGGATTTCAATATTGGCAATCGCCGCTACTCGACGTGCAATCGCCAGCAAACGATTTTCCTCCGCGACTTTTTGGAGGAACGCGGCTTCTCCGTCGGCATCAACACGCCGTACGTCGGCGGCTACGTGCTCGCGCACCACTGCCACCGCCGCAGGATTCCGCCGTTTCTCGTACCGGGAATGCAGATTGAGATCAGTCAGGGACTCTATGTCGATTCCAAAACGCTCGAGCCGATTCCCGGAAAGATCACCGAGATGCGTTGTCTCCTGCAGGAAATGTTTGATAGTTTCTACGAGCGTTTCTGTACATTACAAGCATGACCCCGACGCTTTTTATCATCGGTTCCGACAGGAAAGAGGAGGAGGATATGCTCCTTGCCGAAGCGGATCTCGCGGGAATCCCTGTGCAGTTTCTCGATGCCGCACACCTGACACTTATTTTGGAAACGAAAGAAGCCGATGTTTGGTATAACGGAAAAAGTATCCGCGAGGCGCTGCGCAGTGGCCGTATTATTTTCCGTCGCACGCGCGGACAGCGCGAGACCGTCATCGCGCTTGCGCTGCTTGCCAAGCATTGGAACATTCCCGCAACCGATACACCGCTAAGCATCATCAGCAATTACCATAAAATGCTTTCGATGCCGGCGACCACGCTGAAAAACATCTCCAATATTGAGACGGTATTCCTCTCAGCGGGCGCGACGTTTGACCCGCAGGCATTCGGGCTTCGTCTGCCGCTTCTCAGTAAACCCGTGGAGGGACGCCACGGCGAAGGAGTGACGATCATGACAACGCAGAAAGAACTGGAATCGTTTGTTGCAGGCAATACGGATGATGTTTTGGTGCAACCGCTGCTCCCTATCGACGAGGAGTTTCGGGTGTTTGTTATCGGGACCAGATCGCTCGGCGTCGTTTTAAAAACTCCCGCGGAAGGATCGCAGATCGCCAACTACGCCGCGGGTGCGCGGTTTAGTGCTTCCAAGCTCCCCGCCCGCATAGAACAAGAGGCGATCGCTCTCTGTGCTCAGCAGGGTATTTCCATCGGTGGTGTGGATATCGCCAGAGTCGGCGATGCGTTTTACCTGCTGGAGATCAATCGTTGTCCGGAATTCAAAGCGTTTACAAAGGCAACGGGCGTTAATGTTGCCCGAGAGATTGTAGAGTATGTGGAGACCTGGTGAGACGGCACGTTAACGTTATCCTTCAATAAAATCCGTATCGGGAATTTCTCCCGCCATGGGCCCGGAACTTTCGACAAAAGCCAGAAATGTATGATCTTCTAGCAACGTCGCACCAGGGGTCACGATCTTCACGGTGAATGTTCCGGAACGAACGTTCTGCCAGACGGTCCATGAGGGGTCCAAGCGCCATGAATGGGAATTGTTATCGAGGGAAGACACGATCCCCATGGGCACATCATCGATCAAGACTTGCATCGGCCCTGTCGGCACATTGGTCGTTTGGAAATGGATATCGAAAAGCCAGAGCCCGTTGGGTGCATCGACCGAGCAGAGCGCTCCTTCGTCCGTGCATACAATCTTCGAGGAAGGCAGCTGCTGCTGAAGAATTGGGAACGGTCCCGCTTCCCCCGGAGTACCGCTAAGCGCCCGGGCGATTTGGACGGGCTTATCCGATTCCACTCCAATCAACCTAACATTACCAATGGCATTTCCTGCAGTCCCGGGCTGCGTGTCGGCCCCAACTGAATAGATCGCGACCGAGTTACGTGCATCGAGAGTATGGGGGACGACAGGAATGCGAACATACAATGTGCCGTCGCCAGCGTCCACAACGTCAAACTCCGTTGTGCGCAATACTTGCGTCACCTCATAATCTCTCTGCAGAGTCGTTGTGAATGCTTCGACATTCTCCCACCCGTCCATTTCTACCTTGAGAGCGGTCACGTCCACCGGATCGCCCGTGTGCACGAAAGAAAAGCTGATCAGTCTGGTTTGATAGTCTTCATGAACCGGGATTCCGTTATCTTCATCCGCCAGAAAACTGTGTTGAAGCTGCAACGTCGCGACGGGAGTCTCTGGCACCTGCTGTGCCACCCGCGCATTGAGCTCATTTACGATCACGAGGACATCGATCGGCGTCACGGATCCATCATCATTCACATCCTTGTTTTCAGACCGCCTGTTTTGCGTGCCCGGTGGCAGTCCGAGTTCCACTTCCCCGGAGCCACTCGTGTTGATGGTATTCACAACAATGAGGGCATCCAGCGGCGTGACTTTTCCGTCGTCATTCACGTCCTCTTTCTGATCCACTCCTTCCCCTTCCGCGCCAATCTCTGCAAAAACCGCATCGAGTGCACCGTGATCGGCGGACACCGCTTCGCGAACTTCCCCATTCGTGTTATTGATTTCCGTTCCGACCTCAGCATAGTCTGAAACAGGGTACGTATTTCCTGGGGTGCCCGAGAGAAGCCTTCGGTTCTCAAGAGATTCGATCCGAAGTTTTCGAGGAGAAGCTTTAGCCATGAATGCAGGAGGTAAGAATTTAGTGTATTATAAATACTAATTTATTTATGTCAAGTAATCGAATTCCTAACTGAAACGCCAATTTAGATTAGTATATAGGAAATAACAAATGTACATGTATGTCAGTAGCAAATCGAATCATCGCACATCTACAACCTTCCCTCGCACGTTCCAACCCTCATACGGCGTCCAGCCGCACTTGGAATGCAAGTCGGCAGCGTGGATGACGTAGGAAATAGTGGGATCGATGATAACTCTGTCTGCATGCGAATCTTGCGCGGGGTCTTTCTTCCCGAGGGCAAAGATTCGGTTGGGGTTTTCAAAGCAGAGGCGGGTGATATCAGAATATCCGAATATCCGAATATCCGGACGAGTGGATGACGGGTGCGGCCAGCCGCCGCCTGCAACGGTGAGGAGGAGTGGCAACATGGTTTGCACGCCGGGAACGCCCGATGGTGCTTGTAAGGGATCTCCTGCATTTTTTTCTTTGAGCGTGTGCGGCGCGTGGTCGGTTGCTATGCAATCGACCGTACCGTCTGCGATACCATTCCAGAGAGCTTGCTGATCTTTGTGTGTGCGCAGGGGCGGATTCATTTTGCCAAGCGTTCCGAGTGAGGCGTAGTCATCGAGTGTGAGAAAGAGATGGTGGGGGGCCACTTCGCATGTGACGGCTACCCCGTTCTTTTTTGCGCTGCGCACCAGATCGATTCCGGCTGCGGTGGAAAGATGTGCAACATGGAAACGTGTTCCGTGTTGCTTTGTCAGATCGATAGCGTAGGCAATTGCCTTCTCTTCTGATGCGCAAGGACGCATCAGTGAATGCAGAGACACGTCATGCATGATGGTATCGCGTGCTCCGCTTTTTTGGATGAACTGTGCGGCTGCATCATTCATCGCGCTGTCCTCGCAATGCGCAACGAGAGGAGCATCAAGCTCGGCACAGGTGCGGAAGATCTCCTCGACAATGCCGCCGTCGACTTTTTGATCGCCGGTACTGTGATCCAGATACAATTTAACGCCGCAGAGCCTTCGGCGCAGATCCGGCTCGTTCCATGCCGTACGAAACTCTTCGATATGGGACGCATCGGTCATGCCGAAAAAGAAACGAATGTCACAATCGGTGATTGTATCGGCTATGCGTATTTTCTGTCGGAGAGCATCGATTGTTACACAGGGCGGATCGGTATTGGGCATCTCACAAACACATGTGATACCACCCGCGCGGGCGGACGCGGCTTCGGTTGCCATCGTAGCTTTGTGTTCGTATCCCGGTTCGCGAAAGTGCACGTGACAATCGATGAGTCCAGGAAAGAGGAGCGTGCCGCCGGTGATCGGGGTAGAAGTCATGCCTTCCCAAGAAGCATAGCCAGAAGCGCCATGCGGACATAGAGTCCGTTACGAACCTGCCTGAAGTATGCTGCGTTCGGCAATGCATCGACACTCACATCGATTTCATCAACCCGCGGAAGGGGATCCATGATCAATGTATTGGACCCTTTCAACATGTCCGCGGTGAGAATGTATTTTTTGCGCAGACGTTGGAATTCGTCGTGATCATCAAAGCGCTCTTCCTGTAAACGATTCATATACAGAACGTCTGCGTCATGCATGGCGTCGAAATCTTTTGTTATGGTGCATGACACACCGTGCGATTTGATTTCGGCAAGAAAATCCTTGTCAGGTTGCAGGCTTTCGGGGCTGATAAAAATATAGGATTTTGGCTTATAGTGACTGAGTATCAGCGCAAGAGATTTAATGGTACGCGAGTGGAGAGGATCTGTTGCAAACGCCACCGTCAGCCCATCCAGCCGTCCCATTTCTTTTTGAATGGTCAGCAAATCCAGCAGCGCTTGCGTTGGGTGCTGCGCAGGACCGTCACCTGCATTGATAAATGGAACAGTAGCGACACGGGCAGCCTTATCGGCGCTCCCTGCCTCTGGGTGACGCATGACAATGATATCGGCGTATTGCGATGCCATCATGATAGTGTCTTCGATGGTCTCGCCTTTGAACATGGAGCTGAACTGAATTCCCTCTGCCGTAACAACACCGCAACCGAGCCTCAGTGCGGCTGTCTCGAAACTGAGTCGCGTTCTGGTGGAAGGTTCGTAGAAGAGCGAGGCGAGAACTTTGCCTTTGAGAAGATCACTTCCTCCCGCTTTCATGACATCCTCCATCTTGAGCGCCGTTGCCAAAATGGCGTCCATATCTTCTCGAGTGAGTTGCTTGGTGGACGTGAGATGTTGGAAGGAGAGAGGCATGCTGCAACGGGATACTACTGACACTGAATGCGCCTGTCTAGACCAAATTTTGCATTCAATGCGCATTTAAATGATAATTGACTAATATATAT
>CAYGDT010000039.1:0-13653 GCA_964348745.1 uncultured Candidatus Peribacteria bacterium | reverse complement strand
AAGAAGTTGCGGTACATGCATCACTATAATTTCCCGCCGTTCTCCGTCGGCGAGACTTCTAACCGCCTCTTCGTCGGTAATCGTGAGATCGGCCACGGAAACCTTGCTCAGCGCGGACTCGAGCCGGTATTGCCTTCGGAAGCGGATTTCCCGTACACCATTCGCACCGTCACAGAAATCCTCGAGAGCAACGGTTCGTCTTCCATGGCTGCGACGTGCGGAAGCACGCTTGCGCTCATGGCGGCAGGCGTACCGATCAGTGCTCCCGTATCAGGTATCGCGCTCGGGCTTATTTCCGATGAGGCTGCCGATAAGTACATCATTCTCTCCGATCTCCAAGACGAAGAAGACTTCGGCGGCGATATGGACTTCAAAGTCACGGGAACCGCGAAGGGAGTCACGGCAATTCAGATGGATATCAAAATAAAGGGACTTCCTGACCATGTGTTTAAAGAGGCTTTGGAGCGCGCCCGCACCGGACGACTCTCCATTCTTGAGACAATGCTTGCTGCTTTGCCGAGCGCACGCAAAGAGATGAGTCCGTTCGCTCCGCGCATCGAGACCATCCAGATCAACCCGGAAGATATTCGCCTTGTCATTGGTAAGGGTGGCGAAACCATTCAGAAGATCACCGGTGAACTTGGCGTCGAGATCGATATCGAAGATTCCGGACTGGTCTTTGTTACTTCTGTAAACGGTGAAGCGATGCAGAAAGCGAAAGAGTGGATTCTAAAGATTGTCTCCAAGCCGGAAGTCGGCACAGTGTACGATTGCAAAATTGTCCGTATCATCGATGGTGTCGGTGCTATCGCCGAATTCCTCGGTGGCAAGGACGGTATGATCCATATTTCCGAGCTGCAGTGGATGCGCACTGAGAAGGTGGAGGATATCGTCAAAGTTGGCGACGAAGTCAAAGCACTCTGTATCGAATACGATGCACAGGATGGAAAGACTCGTTTGTCACTGAAGCAGATGTCCGAGCGGCCCGAGGGCATGGCACCCGATCGTCCTCGCCCGCCACGACCGAGTGGCGGAGGATTCCACGGAGGAGGACCGAGGAGGGGACCGCCACGACGGTGATGACCACAGCAAATGAGCAATGAGCAATGACCAATGAGTAAAAGCGTTGGTTGTTGTTCGTTACTGAATGGCATTTAACATCTTCAGATGCATCCGCTCTTTCATCTGGAATATGTCTTCGAATGCTTCTGCGGAATCGTAGGGACTGTGCATCTTCCAGACCGGCGTTATCTCGTTCACGATCTTCGTCAGTTCCGTGAGTTCTAGCATGCTGGCATCATGGTTCACCCAGTCGATGCCGTTGTTGCTGAATGCATCGAGCATGATATTAATGCGGTGCAGCGTGCGGTGCACGCACTCCAAGAGCAACAGCTCGCGCTTCTTATCAATCGTGTATTGATGAACATCATTTTGATAAAAGTCGGGGATCTCGGAAAAAATTGTTTGGAGCTGCAGGTAGGCGATGATGAGGTCTTCCCAGTGTTCCGGACGCAGTTGCTTTTGCTCCTCGGCTGCGCGAATGATGCGATCGAAGTCTTTCCGCGCGATGAACATGCCTTCGCGTGCGTTGTGAAATACATCTTCGAACGTCATTCTGTGTACTTCGTTCAGCGTTGTTTCCTGTTGATGTGACACGAGTTTGGTTACAAAAACCGCGAATACAAGCAGCGCGGAGATACTCTGGACTGAGGCGACAGTCTTGGAAAATCCGTGTGGCACGATGTCCCCGTATCCCGTGGAGGTTGCCGTAATAACACTGAAGTAGACGGCGTTATAGAGTCGCTGTAAGAACGGCATGTCCTGCAGATGTACTAATGACGCTCCTTCGAAGAAGTTCGGGCCTTGCGCTCCATCGCCGATAAACGTGAGCAGGAAATACGCAACACCAAACAGCACGACCATGCCTCCCCAGATTCCAAACAGCGTCGTATACGAAAGTCCGGACAATTTTTTGATGAACGTGAGAGCGCCGAAGTATCGCACGTTTGCCGTTTGTGGTGTGTGTGGAGTCATGTGGATATATTTATGATACACCCTCTTTCCAGAGGGGTTTTCCTGTGACGGTCATTTTCATTCCTGCGTACATGAGAACGAGGGGAGCTATCCCAAACATGATGTTCATGATGGGCGGCGCTACGTAGCCGATGGTGTTGGTTGCGAGTTTCGCAGCCGGAGGCATTGCCGATTCCAACATACGAAGACTCGCATGTGTCGCTGTTTCCGCAATTGGCGCGATAGATTCAATAGGATGTGGCATGTGTGTTTGTATTAATATTATACAATATAATGAATTCTTATGCAAATTGAGGATTTGAGCTATTTAAGGAGTAGACTGCACTCTATGCGCACTTCAACCCTTCTCTTCTCATTGTCTCTCTTCAGCATCGCAACTGTTGTCTCCGCCGCTTCTGAGCCCATGGCGTGCACAATGGACGCCAAGCTCTGCCCCGACGGGGTCACGTACGTCGGTCGTGATGGGAACAATAACTGTGCATGGCAGCAGTGCCCCGCAATACAACCTTGCACCAAGGAGGAGTGTGGTCCGGCGATCATGGCACCGAATTACATCTGTGCTGATGGCTCGATGGGCGGTCCCGTGTGCAGTCGCGATGCCAACGGTGTATGTGCCTATCGAATGGTGCAATGTCCAATTGAGTCGAGCGATTGTGATCATCGCTACCTATGCAATGATGGCACAACGATTGCTCGCTGCACCGACGATGGACATATGATCAATTATTTCGCCGCTCCGTGTCTGACGCATGGAGGAGAAATCGGTGAATCTCCCGCATCGTTTTCCGATGTGCCCGACAGCCATGCGAATGCCGAGGCGATTGCGTATGTGAAGGCGCAAGGAATTGTCGAGGGATATGCAGACGGAACCTATCATCCGGATCAATCTATCAACCGTGCGGAGTTTACAAAGATTATTATGAAAGCGTCGATTCCCTTCGACACGGATTGCTATGGTGGCACCCCCTTTTCCGATGTTCATCCCACTGATTGGTTTCTGGTGTATGTATGCCTGGCGCACAAGAGCGGCATCGTTGCCGGTTATCCCGACGGCACATTCCGTCCGACAGCGAACATCAACTTTGCGGAATCAGCCAAAATCATTGCCGGCGTGTTCGCCGTCACTCCCGAGAGAATAGATTTGCCCACCCCTCGTTCGGGCGACCCGTGGTACGCGCATTTCGTGCAGTATTTGGAGAAGAGTCATGCAATTCCGATGACGATCACGCGCTTCGATCAGTCGATCACACGTGGAGAAATGGCAGAGATGATTTTCCGGTTAAAGACAGGGAATACCGATAAGCCGTCGCGGACGTATGAGGATTTAAACGTTCGTGAAGCCAAATCAGAAGTCACAGGTTTGCCCTTCAGTTTCTCGTATCCTGCGATATGGGGTCAGCTTGAAGAATATCCGCTGGATGCATCATATGGATATCGTCTCTGGCAGTTTTCAGGATTACGAGGGACGCCCTTCTCTGTTGATATTTCCGTGACAGAAAAAATATCCGGTAAGCAATTTTACACAACGGGACCATTTGAGGGCTCCGAGCCTGACATGGATTTCGATACGTATCGAGCATGGCTAACAATGAATCGCACGACAGATGGCAATATCTCCCTGAGTCAGCAGGATCGCTATTCAGCGGAAGGAGGTGTGTTCCAGAGGATCGCTACATTTTTTGCCGGTGACAATGTTGTAACGATCAGCGGATCAGCTTATTTCCTCATCTATGACAATGAATATGATCGTCGTCTGCGAGCAGGGGAAAGCCCGTCACTTTCGGAAATTGTCTTCGAAGATATTACTCAGCAAGACAAGCATCCGATGGATACAGTGTTTGATCTTTATCCTCATGAAACCACCGCTGAACAGCGGTTCTTCAGTCAGACCGATGTAATGATCGGTTCGATTCGGTAACCGTTTTTTATTTGTAGCTTTTGATTCTATTCAGTAATTTTTTTCAATACGTTTTTACCAACGTAGTACGCGGTAACTGCAAGTATTCCGCCGACAACGAGCTCTGGGCCGGTGAGGCCGAAAGCTACCGCCTCTTCTGTTGCTACTGCAGATTCAATCATGTCCACAGTATATACCGAAACTGCAAATTTTGTCGGTTTTTTCTTCAAATACTTGCACCTCCTATTTTTGGGTTGTAGAGTCAGCCAGCTTCAATTGAGAAGTATTGCTCTTTCCATCCTTTGGGACCGCCCTCTACCGGCGGTCTTTTTTTATTTGCGCAAGAGCGAGCGCAGCGAGCCGAAGCGCAAATAACCCTGAGCGAGTCCCGCGCATGCGGGACGAGTCGAACGGGTTTCTTCGGAATGGTTTTTTGTTCTATGGAATGCAGTTTTTCTGTACACTTCTAGTCAATGCTTCCCAAAGCCTACGATCCACAGGCCACTGAAGATAGAATCTACAAGATGTGGGAGGAGAGTGGCGCGTTTACGGCGGATGCAAACAGCGACAAGGAAGCGTTTACCATCAGCATGCCGCCACCGAACGCTACGGGGCAGTTGCACCTTGGGCATGCGGTAATGCTTGCGCTGGAGGACATCTTCATCCGGTTTAATCGCATGCGTGGCAAAGAGGCGCTTTGGGTACCCGGTACCGACCATGCCGCAATTGCGACGGAGAGTGTTGTGATTCGTAAAGTACAGAAGGAAGAAAAGATTCCCGATCCGCGCGCGAAGCTCGGGCGGGACGAACTCGTGCGTCGGATCATGCACTTCGTCGAAGAAAGCCAGGGTACGATCCGCAATCAAGTGCGCAAGATGGGTACCAGCTGTGACTGGTCGCGCGAGAAATATACCATGGATCCGCCGCTTGCACGCTGCACCAACGAGGTCTTCAAAGACATGGTGGAGAGCGGTGTTTTGTATCGTGGTGAACGCGTGGTGAACTGGGATACTGCATTACAGACGACGATCTCCGACGATGAGATCGAATACAAAGACAGCGAGGCCGTGCTCTATACGTTTGAATATCTCTCGGCGAAGCAGACGGGTGGAAAGTCCGTCTGTATCGCTACCAGTCGCCCGGAGACCAAGCTCGGTGATACCGCACTTGCGGTACACCCCGACGACAAGCGTTATAAGAAACTCGTTGGCAAGGATTTTCGGGTGCAGTGGCCAGGAGGCAAGACCATTCGCGTATCGGTCATTGCAGATCACTCCGTGGATGCATCGTTTGGTTCCGGAGTCGTGGGTGTGACGCCGTTTCACAGCAAGATCGACTTCGAGATGTGGCAACGACATAAGGATGCAATCGTCTCCGCGCCCGAGCAGGTCATCGGCGAGGACGGCAACATGACTGATGCCGCAGGATCCTACGCGGGCATGACGACTGCGGAATGTCGCGAGGCATTCGTTGAAGGGCTCCGGCAGCAGGGGAGGATGCAATCGGAGGAGAAGTACATGCAACCACTCTCCATTTCCTATCGTTCCAAGAAGGCCATCGAGCCACTTCCGAAACTGCAGTGGTTCATCGACGTCAATAAGAAGGTTCTCGATTGGAAGGGGAAGAAAAGGAGTATCAAGGAGGTGATGCAGGACGTTGTCCAGAGCGGAGACATCACCATCATCCCGGAGCGGTTTGAAAAGACGTACTTCCAGTGGATCGACAACCTTCAGGATTGGTGCGTTAGCCGCCAGATCTGGTGGGGACATCGTGTGCCTGTGTGGTACAAGGGTAAGGAGATGCATGTCGGAGCCGTGGCTCCCGCGGGAAGCGGTTGGGAGCAGGATTCCGATACGCTCGATACATGGTACGGCGTTGCCATGTGGACGTGGGCGACGCTTGTTGACCCGAAACTGACCGAGGATTTTTCTCTTTCTCTCAAAGAGATCATCGAACGCAGTCCGGATCTTCTTAAATTTCACCCAACCGATGTTATGGAGACGGGGTACGATATCCTCTTCTTCTGGGTTGCTCGCATGATCCTGATGACGACGTACACGTTCAGCAGGTTCGGTATCGGTACGGACGAATCGCAGCGCATCCCTTTTAAGACGGTGTATCTCCACGGCCTCGTGCGTGCGCGTGATGGGCAGAAAATGAGTAAGAGTCATCCGGAGACAATGATCGATCCGTTGGATATTATCCCTAAGTACGGCGCCGATGCCCTGCGCATGTCGATGATCATAGGGCAGAGCCCGGGGAATGATCAGAAGCTCTACGAAGAGAAGATCGCTGGATACCGGAACTTTGTTAACAAGCTCTGGAATGCATCGCGGTTCGTGCTGATGCAGTGCGATGCAGCCGGCATAAAGCCGGCTGAAGTGGAAAGTGGAAAGTGGAAAGTGAAAAATTTGTCGCTGGCGGATCGGGCTGTATTAAGCTCGCTTCAGGATTTGATTTTCGATGTCACGACGGGTCTGGAGCAGTATCGTCTAAGTGACGTCGGGGAGCGACTCTATGGCTTTACGTGGGATTATTTCTGCGACTGGTACTTGGAGCTTTCCAAGGGAGGAGACCCTACTTCGCCCGATGGGCTACGCGGGGCAGGCGCAAATCCGGCGGTGCTGATTCATGTTCTGCGCACGCTGCTGATTCTTCTGCACCCCTACTGTCCGTTTGTCACCGAGGAACTCTGGGACTCTGTGAAGTCGCAGAAACAAGGCATGCTGATCAAACAATCATGGCCTGAGGTTGATCCGGCGCTACGCAACAGCGATTCCCGTGATCATCTGCAGAAGATCATCGATGTCATTACTGCTATCCGCAGCATTCGTGCGGAGCAGGGGATTGAACCTAGCATGGAGATTGCAGTGGTGCTGCATACGATCAAGTGGGTGCCATTACTGGAATCGCAGGAGGGGCATATTCGTCGTCTCGGTCGTGTGGGGAGTCTGACGATCGAAACGAAGCCGCAGCAGTATCGGCAGGCAGCGAGCGTTTTCCTGCCGGAGATCGAAGTGCATGTTCCGCTGGAGGGGCTCATCGATATCGAAAAGGAGATCGAAAAACTTGGCAAGGAGAAAGTAAATCTTGAGCGTTTCATCAAATCTGTGGAGGGAAAATTGGGTAATAAAGAGTTTGTGAGTAATGCTCCGAAAGAAGTGGTGGATTTGGAGAAAGAGAAGCTGGAGACGAATAGAGAGAAGTTGAAGAAAGTAAAAGAGAGGCTAGATTCTTTGTCCTAGTTCCTATTGATACTTTCTTTTTTTCAGAAAAAAGAAAGTATCCAAAGAAAAACTGCAGCAAAATTACAAACTCGGCCCGCTGTGGCGGGCCTCAGACATGTAATTTTGCTGATTTTTCAGTGTCCAGTAATTTTTCTGGCGGAATTGCATGTTCGAGGTCGCCCGTGGCGACCGAGTTTGCAATTCCGCCAAACCTTTTCTTTGGATTCTTTCTTTTCGGTTACGAAAAGAAAGAATCAGTAAGTTGCGCACGGCAGCAAAGTCATTCATTCAAAATCCCCAAATGCGGTTTATTGGCGCTGCGTACACTCATTGCACTGCCGCGTTTGATGGATTCGCGTCCGAAGCGTTTATGCAGATTGTCCATGGCGCGCTGGATGCCTTCGGCTTCGTCGCTGCGCTTCGGGTCATCAAACAGGCAATACTGTGCCGCGCCCTTTGGCTGCAAGTCGTTGAGTCCCAGTCCGATCTGCGTATATCGCGATCCGCGTTCAAAGAGTCGATCGAAGCATGCGCGAATGTAGGGGAGGATCTGCTCCTCGGTATCTACCGGCTGCGGGAGTTTGGAAACTTTCTGATCGAGGGTGTACTCTTGGTTTCTGAGCCATACTGCAACCGCGCGGCATGCGAGCCCCTCGCGTCGCATTCTCAACATGGTGTAGGTTAAATGATGTAAAAGATGAGCGTACACCATTTCGCGGTCGGGTGTTCCTTGAAAACTCCGTGTTCGCGAGATGGATTTCGGCGGTGCGCTCTCTTGCGATACGGGTTCCAGACACTCGCCAAGGAGTTCCCGTTGCATCGCAAGTCCTGGACGACCGAAGAGTTTTTGGATCGTCGTTTTATCCGCGTTGGCAATGTCCCATGCAGTCTTCCATCCGTGCGATTCGCTGTGGAGGATGCGCCTTGTTCCTATGCCGGGGATTGCCTGCGCCGTCCGGTCACGCAGGAAGGTTTCGATAGAGAGCTCCTGCGGCCAAATAATCGTCGTGCCCGCCGGTTTTCTGTATTCGTTTGCCATTTTCGCGAGCAGCTTGCTGCCGGCGATACCAATGGAGACGGTGAGGCCTACCGAACGCTGTACCGTTTCCTGCACTTCCAGCGCCCAAAATTTCAGGTTATCAGGCAGTCCACCTATCAGGCTCCGAAGATCGAGGAACCATTCGTCCACGGAGTAGCGTTGCACCAATGGGCAGCGATTGCAGAGAATCTCTTCGATCTGCCGCGATGCGAGCAACGCTTCGTCGAAGTCCGAGGCTAGAGCGACGGCTCTCGGGCAGAGTTTGCGGGCTTCACTTAGGCGCATGCCTGTTTTTACCCCTTTTGCTTTTGCTTCATAGCTCGCTGCGATAACGCATCCGCCACCCATACCGAGTGCAAGCAGGGGTTTGCCTTTCAGGTCAGGGCGTTTTCTTTGGAGGACGGATGCGAAGAATGCGTCGGCATCAATGTGGGCGATCATGACGAGAATTACGTATTAAGAATTAAGTATTACGTATGACGATCGGGTGCAGATCGGATGAGGCCATTGATCAGTTTGCTGCCCAGCACGGTTTGTTCTGCAATAGTGTCAAAATCTAGTACTGCTAGATACCCAACATCTTTTGCTATCAGTATTTGATTTTGCACTTCTGTTAATGAGGCAAGAGCTGTACTGTAAAATTGAATTTTTTCATTTCGTGATTTTTTACTGAACCCCTCTGCGATATTGGACGAGATGGATACTGCTGCTCTGCGTAATTGGTTTGTTAATCCATATCGCTCATTATGAGGAAATTTTTCTGTCGTTTTATAGATCAGAGTTACGATCTTGTGAGTTTCTTGCCATGCTTTAAGATCGGTAAATGATGCAATTTTTGTCATAGAAAAATTGAGAAAATACATAATACTTAATACGTAATACCTAATACTTCCGTATTATTCCCTGCACCACCCCCGCAACTTGCAATTCTTCCATTGCGTACATATCCGGATAGGCGGGGTTTTCGGCTTGCAAATAGTATTTTCCCTTGTCGCGCTTTAGGCGTTTCAGCGTGAATTCACCGTCGAGAACGCCGACGACGATATCGCCCGGCTTCGGTGTTTTCTTGCGGTTGACGATGACGATATCTCCTTCATGGATGCCCGCGTCGATCATACTGTCCCCTTTGACGCGTAGCAGGAACGTGGAAGCGCGGTCGCCGACGAGGTAGGTGTCCAACGTGATCATCTCTTCCGCCTGTTCTTCTACGGGTGCGGCGAATCCTGCCGAGATCGGACCGAAGAGGGGAAGCATCATCGATTGCACTATGCTCGTGTCTCTCTCGCTCAGTTCGATAATCTTGATACGTCCCTTGGGATCTTTTTCCAGATGCCCCTCCCGCGTGAGCACATTGACGACCTTTGCCACGGCATTCTTACTGCGCACGCCGAATGCGAGCGCGAGATCCGCTAAGGAAGGTGAGTAGCCGCGCTTCCGTTGGAACTCTCCGATGTAATTTAAAACGGTGCGCTGGTGAGGAGTGAGAGTCATGATAGTTGGAGGAAACGATCGTCCACCATCATAGGTGTACAGGTGTGCACTGTCAAGAGTTTTTTTTATTCTTCACTCTTTCCCATATTCTTCTCAGCGGCTTCGGTGATGATATCCACATCTTTTAACTTACTGAGTTCCAGATAGGTGATAGTCCAAACGGTTTGCTTGAAGACCGTGAGATACGAGAAAAAATAGGCAGCGACAACCACGCCCGCAAAGCCGAATATTCCACTGATGGTAAAGCTGATGGAGTTTGGGAGAAAGGTGGCAAGTAACAATCCGACACCGATGATGATGCCCGGAATAATGAGAAGCATCAGCAGGTTGATGATGATGCGCAGCGAAATGACGATCAGCAGCAGAAAGAGAAAGACGACATGCCCAAGGTGGCTTAAGATCAGTTTGATGCTCTTGCCGAGAGCGGCGAATACGTTGAGTTTGTCGATGACAATGGCTTCTTCGGTAAAGGAACAGATGATTTTCAGCAGGTTGCTAAAGACCCACAGGAAGACGAGAAACCAGAGAGGGAGCAGGATAAAATCGCCGCTCGGGCCATAGCGGATCATCAGCGATCCGACCGTGACGACGGTGGAAAGACTGGCGAACACAAATATTTCATGTGCGATAAGGATCGGCATGAAGTTATAGAGAGCGAGCACCAAGCCGCCGCGCACGGGTTGCTTGGTATGCGACTTGGCTGCAAGTCCGATGACTGCTCCCTGCGCAAAGTGCGGAAACACGAGTTCGATTGCGACCATCGCAAAAATGGTAATGATAAGCGTCCATGCGACGCCCGGCGACATATACGTCAGGAAGAGCTCTTCCATGGCAAAGAAGCTGATGGTTTCTCCTTTGATAACGTAGAGATAAAAAAACCACGACTGATAGATCAGAAGCTTGAGACTCAGAAGTGTCTGCAGCAGAGAGGCTACAAACCCCCAGCGACGCATCGCTTTTTCACGCTTCGTCATGGCCCAGGCCTCGGCGATGATTTCGCGGGGCATCATGGGGACGGAGAGACAGAGGAAACAGAGGGCGCAGAGGAAACAAAGGAAACTGGGGAAACCAAAGAAACCGGGGAAACCAAAGAAACCGGGGAAACCGAGGATCCTTTGTCTCCTTTGCTTCCTCTGTCTCCTTGGTCTCCTCGCACACGTTCAATCAAATCCTGCAGAGGCGAGTACCTGTAATCCTTGCCGAGCAGTATGGTGATGCGGTTCCGTTGTTCCGGAGGGAGATTCTCGGGTGCAGTGGCGATTGGAAGATCGAGGAGGGTCGCAAAGAAATCAATGATGGAATCCGGTTCAGGATTACTCATAATAAGAGATGCATCGCGTTTGCCGCTGCCGGCATTCTCGATCGTGGCGACATCGAATCCGTATCGAATGAGTTCGACTGCAAGCTTTCTGGCAGATCCCGGAGGCGATCCTGCATTGAGTACGGAAATGGAGGGTTTTTCCAGATAGATCTCGCGGTGCCGGAAGAGAAGATCGGCAAGTGCTTGCGGCTGTTTCCATGTGACAGGGTATTCGGGAATCGAGATCGGCAGCAGCACCGACGCCCCCCCAAATTGATCCCGCGGAGGGCTGTAGAGAAAGCCGCCCGGTTCAACAAAGGAATTAAAGAGTGCATTTCTATCGCTCAGTTGCATGGAAATGATCTTTTCCTTATCAATCTTCTTTGCGATTGCGGCTGCCCCCAGAAGTTCCCGAATGGTCATGGTGGTTGCGACGTTCTCATTCATTATCTGCATGAAGGAGGTAATGGCTCCGGCATCCGTGAGAAAATTCTGATCTTTTGCTTTTGTGGCCATGGCCGACAGGAGTTGCTGCTGGCGTTCCGATCGATCGAAATCGCTCGTCGTGTGGCGGCTGCGCGCGTATTTGAGCGCGGTCGCACCATCGAGATGCCGCGGACCCGCTTGAATGACAAACGGATCAAAGCCGTAGTTCTCATCAGGATACTCCTGATCGTCGATGTCGTAGGGCACGTCGATATCCACGCCGCCAAGCACATCGACCGCTCGGGTGAATGCAATGAAATCCACCTTAAAGACACGATGGATCTGCATGCCAAGATTGCGTCCGAGCTCGTCGCCGACTTCCTTGAGCGCCTCCTCATCGGCTGCATGTTTGTCCATGCCCTTCTGAAACATCAGATAACTGTGGTAATCGCGGTACATGCTGTTGAGTCTCCCTGCTCCCATCTTCTCGGTGCTCAGCATGTACACATCGCGCGGAATGGAAAGCAATACGACACTTTTGGTATTCTCGGGATCGAAACTCGCGATCATGATGGTATCGGTCAGGTTTTTGCCGTCGTGGCCCGGGGGGCCCTGTCCGAGCAGCAGAATGTTTGTGAAGCCGTTTCCATCTTTCGGAAGATCGGTGCCGGCAATGCCAACGACATCACTCAGTCCCAGTCCGCGGACAGACATTACAGCCTTCGTCACACCGCCAAGCAGTACGGCAGCCGCCAACACTGCAATAAGTACGGTCAGCGTACGTTTCAGTATTCCGACGCGTTGCAGCTTCTTGCGCTCCTGAAGACTGCGGATGTGCCATTCTTGATACATATGCATAAGCGGTTGCGCGATCGTAAGCAACGCTGCAATACGCTTTGCCCAGACTTTGCGTCCTCGCGGTTTATCGTTGAGTTTACGTACGGAAAACGACATCAGACACAGCCTACAGAAAAGAGAAATTCCCGCATAGTGTAATTTTGTACATCCTTATGGTGTACGGTTGTTTTTTAGCTGATAGCTGTTGATAGCTTGTAGCTGATAGCTGTTGATAGCTTGTAGCTGATAGCTGATAGCTTATAGCGAAGAATCTGATATTCTTTTGTGTATGCAGAGCATTGTTTTTCTTCAAGTGGACTCCGAAGATCGTCAGAGTGTGGTGCAGCGTTTCCCGCATGCCACCGTGCTGGAGGGAGTCCCAAACGACATTGCCAAAGCCTGCACCGGTGCGCAGATTGTTTCCAGTTTCATTGGCATAGACTGGAATGCAGCACTGCTCAAGCGTCTTCCTGATCTTAAACTGCTTTGCACGCGCAGTGTCGGATACAATCATATCGATCTCTCTTTCTGCGGCGCACACGGTATCACTGTCTGCAACGTTCCCGACTACGGATCGCATGTCATTGCAGAGCACGTCTTTGCGCTTCTCCTCAGCACGCTCCGCCATATTCCCGAAGGCGATCGCAAAGTCGAGAGCGGACAGTTTGATTACCATGGTTTGCGGGGCGTGACGTTGCGTGGGAAAACAATGGGTATTGTGGGTACGGGAAAGATTGGGAGGAACGTCGCGCAGATCGCCCACGGATTCGGCATGAAGGTGCTTGCCGTCGATACCTGTCGCACAGTCGAACTCGAGGACCTGTTCGGCGTGTCGTATGTCGATCTCTCTTTGTTACTCGCGCAGTCTGACATCATTTCGCTTCATGTTCCGGTCTTGCCCGAAACGACACATATGATCAATGCAAAGGCGTTTTCCTGTATGAAAGATGGAGTTGTCTTGATCAATACCGCTCGCGGAGAGCTGATCGATTCGCAGGCGCTGCTCGATGCCCTCAATGCCGGCATCGTGCGCTATGCGCTTCTTGATGTTCTGGAGCATGAGCATAACTTTGAAGAGAATAAGGCGCTCATTACGCATCCGAAGGTGGTGACCACACCGCACATCGCGTTCTATGCGGAAGAGAGCATGCGTAATATGTACGAAGATGCCTTTGCGTCGATCGACCAGTTCCTCGCGGGCGCGGTTCCCGATCATATCGTGAAGCCGCCGACAGTTGTGTGTGATTTAGAGGGGATAAAGAGATAATTGTTCTTTCTTTTCGTGACTCTTTATCTTTTTATATATCCTTTCTTTTCGTCACCGAAAAGAAAGGATACAAAGAAAAGGTGCGGCGAAATTACAAACTCGGTCCGCCGCGGGCGGACCTCGAACATGTAATTT
>CAYGDT010000038.1:0-14219 GCA_964348745.1 uncultured Candidatus Peribacteria bacterium | reverse complement strand
GGAAGTGTATTAAACTCCCTCACCCCACTCGCTTCGCTCGTCTCCCCTCTCCCCCCCGGGGGAGAGGGGCCGGGGGAGAGGGTGTATACTAGAAGAAGCCATGCAACGTTCCTGCACCCAATGCTCCGCACAATTTGAAGTCAGCGACGAGGACGTAGCGTTTTATGAGAAGATTTCACCAGTATTCGGCGACAAAAAGTTTACCGTGCCGGTTCCTTCGATCTGTCCATTTTGCCGTGAGCAGCGTCGACTGGGACAATTCAATAGGCATTTCATGTACAAAAGGAAGTCAGCTGCTACCGGCAAGGAGATTATTTCGATCTTCTCACCGGATAAAGATCGTCCTGTGTTTGAAAACGACTACTGGTGGAGCGACGCATGGGATCCTCTGGATTATGGCCGCATTCCTGATCTAACAATGCCATTGCTTCCGCAACTGCAAGCGCTGATAGATTCTGTACCTGTCATGGCAATGATCAATGATCAGAATGAAAACAGTCCTTATATCAACTCCTCCGGTTGGTCCAAAAACTGCCATTGGTCTTGGGGAGTCGATTATTGCGATCATGTTTTCTATTCCGAATCAACCTATCACTCCAATGGCTCTTTCGACTGTTTGTTTTTAGAAAAAGGGGAAAAGTGTTACGAATGCATAGATTGCACCGACTGCCACACGGCAATGTTCTGTCAGAATGCACGCAACTGCCATGATTGTTATTTTTTATTTGATTGCATAGGGTGCAGCGATTGCTTTGGGTGCGTTTCACTGCGACAGAAGAAGTACTGCTTCTTTAATGAACAGCTTAGCAAAGATGAATACAAGAAAAAGATAGCTAAATATTTACCGCTGACGCAGGAATCCATTGCGTCACTGAAAACGAAACACCAGAAACTAATCAACACGTTGCCTCACTGCTACATGAATGGCACAAATAACGAAGACAGTAGCGGTGACTACCTCTCTGATTCAAAAAATGCGCAGAGTTGCTTTGATTCCTACGGCCTACAGGACTGCAAGTATTGCTGCAATACACGAGGTGCAGACGATTGCCTGGATGTGAGCTTTTGGGGACACCCCGGAGAACTGTTATATGAATGTATGGCAGTCGGAGAAGGAGCCTCTAGAGTGCTGTTTAGTTACCTTGTTTGGGGTGGAACGGAGAACATTATCTATTGTAATACCTGTATCGGATGCCACGATTGCTTCGGCTGTGCAGGGCTGCGGAAAAAGCAGTACTGCATTTTCAACGTGCAGTACGCGAAGGAAGAGTACGAGCGAAAAGTTGCTGAAGTCATCGAGGCAATGGAACGCAGCGGAGAGTGGGGCCAATTTCTCTCGTTGGAGACAGCTCCGTTTTGCTACAATGAATCGATTGCTCAAGTTTTCTATCCACTGACAAAAAAAGCCGTTCAGGAACAGGGGTGGCAGTGGCTTGAGCGGAAGGTTGAAATACCCGAAGCAACCAAGATTATCCCCGCGCAAAAGCTTCCGTCGAATATTGATGATATCCCAGACGATGTGCTTTATTGGGCGATCTCCTGCGAAAGGACTCAGCGCCCGTTTAAGATTGAAAAAATGGAACTGGAGTTCTACCGAATGCAAAAATTGCCTCTGCCACATCTACACCCCGAAGAACGATTGTGGGATCGTTGGAAACTAAGGAATCCCCGCAAACTTTGGACCAGAGAGTGTGCGAAGTGTTCAAAATCCATTGAAACAACCTACGCACCAGGACGCCCGGAGATCGTGTACTGCGAGGAATGCTATCTAAAAGCTGTATACTGACATCATGAATAATGCTATCGCCGACGGAACAAAGCCATATCAACCTTCGGAAGAAGACATCGCTCTGCTCGACAATCTCTCGCCTGTTATCAAAGGGAAAAAGTATCCCCTTCCCGTCCCGACATTGCCTGTCAACGAACGCCACCGCAGACGCGCCATGTTTGGCGAACTGCTTATGTTCTTCCCTCGCACATGCGATCTGACGGGAAAACCGATCATCTCCATTTATAATCCCGAGAAGGCGTATCCCGTATACTCAATCGAAGCGTGGTGGAGCGATAGATGGGATGACCTCGCAAACGGTAAAGATATCGACTTCCACCTCCCCTTCTTCGAACAATTTCTCGCTGTACACGACCTCGTTCCGAAGATGGCAACATACAATGAGAATTGTGAAAATTGTGAATTCTGCAGCAGCGCCGGCAATGCAAGGAACTGCTACTACTGCAGGACAGCGCATCACAGCGAAGATATTTTCTATAGCGACACGTTGACGGGAGGAAACAGCAACTGCAGTGACAGCTTGCGTAGCCAGCGGTGCGAGCGCATACACGAATCGATCCAGTGTCTGCGGTGTCATTCGAGTTCCTATCTGTTTCGCTGCCAGGACATGGTAGAAAGCCACTTCTGCAGTTCCTGTAAAAACTGCAAACAGTGTCTCTTTTGCCATAACCTCGTAAACAAGGAGTATCACATCCGTAACGTGCCTGTCTCGCGTGAAGAATTTGAACGGATACAAAATGAAGTGACGGATGGAAAGCAGTCGACCCTCGAAACGAATTTGCAGGAATGGCAGGAAATGAATTCCAGGAAAACCGTATGGCCTAGTCTCCAACAAGTTAATTGCGAAAACTGTGTCGGCGACGCGCTCTTCAACTGCGCGAACGTCTATGAGTGCTATATGTGTTTCAATTTAGTCGATTGTCGGTACTGCTGGGATATGTCGCCAAGTAAAGAATGTCACAATGCCATGGATATCACCAAGGGCGGCATAGGTGAACTGTTTTACAATACCGTCAGCGCGGGCGGCGGATGCTACAACATTCTGTGTTCCGGAAGATGCCGCAAAAGTAGTGAACTTCTCTACTGCATTGACTGCTATTCCTGCAAAAACTGCTTCGGATGCTCGGGATTAAAATCAAAGCAATACTGCATTCTGAATAAACAATATACAAAAGATGCCTACGAATCACTCGTCGCCAGGATCATCCATCATATGATGGGAACCGGAGAATGGGGAGAGTACTTCCCGCAGAAGGTTTCAGCATTCGCGTACAACCATTCGCTGGCAATGCACTTCTTTCCGCTTACCAAGGAAGAAGCCCTCGCCGAGGGGCTCTGGTGGAGCGACTACGAACCGCGCATCGAGGCCAAGAAGACGATTCCTGCCGAGAAACTGCCCGACAGCATCAACGATATTCCGGATGATGTGCTGAACTGGGCGATTGTCTGCGAAAAGAGCAAACGACCCTTTAAGATGGTAAAACAGGAACTTAAGTACCTCCGAGAAATCCACCACCCCGCACCGCGTGAACACCCTGATGTACGCATGCAACGCCGGAGAGAAATGCTGAATCCCTACAGACTATGGGATCGCTCCTGTAGGAAGTGCGGTGCTGCGATCCAAAGTTCCCTCGCTCCGGAGCGGCCGGAGATTGTTTATTGCGAGGAGTGTTATTTGAAGGAAGTATATTAGCTTTTAGCTTCTAGAAATTAGCTTTCAAGCTTTCCGCAGAAAACTGGAAGCTAAAAGCTGACAGCTGACAGCTATAAGCTACAAGCTCATAAACCAACCTTCTGCCCCAGAAAGTCTAAAAGGAAATGAAAGATCTGACTCAATTCATGATGCTGTATTTTTACCGCAACAGGGTTTCCTTTGTAACAAGCAAGATAGACTGTGCTTCCTGCAATGAAGATATTCGTTGTGCCGCTTGCCACGGGGATACTGTCAGGACTGAGCTTTGCCATTGGAATGCCGCGCACACGTTCGGGGACCATTCCACCGGTTGCCTCAAACAGATCCACCTCGACGTTGAGTTTTCCTACATCCTGAAAGAACGAGCGAATAGTTTTACTGAGAGGAGCACTACTGACTCTTTCTTCGTAAGTATTACTTGAAAGAACGCGCAGTTGACGGAGGTTTTCGGACTTTAGAATCTGCAGCATGTCCCGAAAAAGACTTTTCACGCCGGCGTCCCCTTCAAACACTTGCAGACGCGGTACTTCCTGCTTACTACCTTTCAACGATTGCAGGATATTGATCGCCGTCGGCAGGCCTTTGATCATATTTTTATATTCGTCGACCTGTTCTTCGAGATAGTTCTCGATCGCACCGAAATTCTCTACGCCAAAGCACTGTATGCCGTCACGGAAGAACGTCTTGATAAATCCCCTCTCGGAAAGTATTTTCAGGTGCTTATATGTTGTTATGCGATCAAGAGATGTCCGATGTGCAATCACAGATGCCGGCTGCACGCCAAGCTCAGCGACTGCGAGGTAAATCACACGCTCCTTTTCTGTGAAATGAAGTTTGGCGAGGTACTCATTAATCATAGTCACAGTATACCATTTCTGTTGTTCATTGTGAAGAACAGTTTACAGCATGCTTGTTTTATAATATAAGTATTTGGCATTTCTAATCATTTTGTAATTTATTACCTGTTATTTTCATGGAACGAAATTGTAAACGATGCAGTGCATCATTCGAGATCCACAAAGACGAGGAAGCATTCCTTGAAAAGATTTGCTTTGCGTATGGGTCAAGCATGCTCCGTCCACCACACCCCGTGTACTGTCCGGACTGCCGATGCAAGATACGTACTTGTTATAGAAATGAAAGCAAGATGTACAAAGTGAAGTCCGCTTTTTCAGGGAAAGAAATCATCTCCATTTACCACGAAAAATCACCGCAGGGATTACCCGTCCAGATCTACGCGCAGGATGAATGGCGTAGCGACAGCTTCGACCCGATGCAATATGGTAGGGACTTTGATTTTAACCGATCATTCTTTGAACAATTTTATGAGCTGCAAATGGCAGTCCCACGCATGGCACTTATCTCGATCGACAATGAAAATTCCGGGTTCACGACCGGTACCGGATACTGCAAGAACTGCTATCTGATCAATTCCTCGGAATACTGCGAAGATTGTTACTACGGAAAGCTTTTGCAAAAATGTTCTGACTGCATAGACTGCAGTTACCTGTACGATTCTGAGCTTTGCTACGAATGCTTCTCGGTCTACGAAAGCTACGGATGCCAGTATGTTTCGTTTAGTCGCAACTGCACGGAGTGTTTCTTTAGCTCCTGCCTGCAGTCTTGCCAAAACTGCTGTCTATGCACGAACCTCGTAAATAAGCAGTATCACTTTATGAATGAACCCCTTAGTAAGAATGAGTACGAGAAGCGGCTTGGAGATTTTCGCGGAAACTATGTCATGACTGAAAAAATGAAGAAGCTTTCTTCAGATGCCATGCGCGGCATGGTCCGCAAGTTCGCAAACACAGTCAACTGTGTTGATTGTTCGGGAGACTACATCGAAAATTCCAAAAACTGCCATGATTGCTACGATGTTAACGATAGCGAAGACTGCAGGTATGTGCAGGTTGGCGTGAATGTGAAAGATAACTACGACTGCAGCAATATGTATCTGAAACCCGAGCTTTGCTATGAAACGCTCGGAACCATAGAGGTCTATAACTGCGCTTACTGTCTGTTTATCTTCCATAGCAAGAACATGCTCTACTGCGACTACTGTTTTAGTTGCTCTGATTGCTTTGCATGCTCCGGACTCACTCGAAAACAGTACTGCATCTTCAATAAGCAGTACTCAAAGGACGAATACGATCAGCTCGTAGTCAAGATCGTCACACATATGAAGAGTTCCGATGAATGGGGACTCTACTTCCCTCCTCAGTACGCACCGTTTGGGTACAACGAATCGCTTGCATTCGAATACTTCCCTCTGGAGAAAGAAGCCGCCATCGCGCAGGGCTTACTCTGGCGTGACCCTGATCCACGGGATTTCAAGACGCAGACCTGCCGTTTCTCTGAAGCAATTGATAGTGTTGATGACACCATCACACAGGAAGTATTCGCCTGTGAATCCTGCAAAAAGAACTACCGCATCATTCCGCAAGAGCTACAGTTCTACCGCCAACAATTGGTACCTCCACCGCGCAAGTGCCCAGATTGTCGTCATGGAGAACGTATGAAACTGCGGAATCCTCGAAAACTGCATCTCCGCTCCTGTGATGCATGCAAAAAGGAAATGGAATCGACGTACGCGCCGGATCGCACCGAAAAGATCCTCTGTGAGGAATGCTATTTGAAGGAAGTGTACTAGCGAGCTTGTAGCTGATAGCTGATAGTTAGCAGCTTTAATTTCGCTACAAGCTGTAAGCTATAAGCTCCATAAATTAAACCTGCAACCTATGCTCCGCACCGTTTAAAGTCGCTGCCTAAACCCATTTACAAAACACCGATTTCATGCAAAAATAAGCTCTAAATGGCAAAACTCAGTCATCTTCAGATCATCATTCCTCAAGGAAGAGATGAGAAAACAAAGCTGGAATCCAAATTCCAGGAACTGCTTATATCCCTTCGTAACACGGTAACGAGCGTGCGGTTTTCCTTTGAATACTTCGGGTACGAGCAGTATACGTATTTTTATCTGGCTGTTGAGCAGCGGTACCAGGAAACCATAGAAGGTCTCCTGTATTCAATTTTCCCGGAAGCGGAGATTCGTCACACCAAAGACTACACTGAGCTGTTTAAGCCGGAGCAACAGGCAATTGCCGGTACTTCAATGAAACTTCAGGAAAAAGATGTGTACCCAATTCGCACCTATGACCAGTTCGAAGAAGACAGCATGTCACGTCTCTTCTCTGTTATTTCTAAAATCGAAAGCGGAGAACAGGTTTGGGTGCAGATCATTACCTCTCCGGAGGACGACACCGGTCTCTATCACCTCAAACGCAACTGGCGTTTTATTTTTGTACGCATCAAAAAGTTTTTCTCTATTCGAGATCGACTGCGAAAAGAAGGATTGAAGGGTGTCAACGTTCGGCGTTTCCAGCTTGCGGAAGTAAAGGAGCAGTCCAAGCCGTTTAAAGTCAGTATTCGCATTGCCTACATCGCGAAGAATCAGGAAACAGCAAAACGAAAGATCGGTGCTGTGATCGACTCGTTCTACCATTTCACAGACACCGACATCAACGGGTTTACGTCCGGTCGCATTTCAACAAACCCTACCTTTGCCGAGCAATTCAGATCTCGCAAACATGCATCCTCATTTATCTTAAGTGCACAGGAAGTCTCGACAATCTACCATTTGCCAAACAGTGATGTTGTACCGCATATCGTCCACGTTCTTGCACGGAAATCCGACCCTCCGCAAGATCTTCCTCGTGCAGGGGAACAGGATGTTTCATCATTTGGTATCACGAACTACCATAATAACTTCGTTCCGTTTGGTATAAGGCGAGAAGACCGAAGGCGTCACTTATACGTTGTAGGCAAGTCCGGCTCCGGCAAAAGCAAACTGTTGGAACTACTCATTCATAAAGACATTGTCAACGGCGAGGGTGTTGCCGTACTCGATCCTCACGGAGACCTTGTCGACGCGGTACTCCGCTACGTGCCGCGCGAGCGCATGAATGATGTGATTTTATTTGATCCGGCAGATACGGGTTTCCCTATAGCATTCAACCCGCTTGAAAGAGTGGAGGACGAATACAAGATGCAGCTGACCATCGGTATTATTGATATCTTCAAAAAGCTTTTCGGAACCAACTGGAGCGATCGACTGGAACACGTGCTGCGCTACACCATTCTCGCGTTGCTCGACAGTCCGAATACGTCGATTCTCTCGATTCTCAAAATGCTGACGGACAAGAACTATCGTCAGAAAATCGTGGCGCGTATCAACGATAACGTCGTCAAGAGCTTCTGGGTTTCGGAGTTCGCCGCATGGAGCGAAAAGTTCGATGCGGATGCCATCACTCCCCTACTCAATAAAGTCGGACAGTTCGTCGCAACAAACATGATCAGAAACGTCGTCGGGCAGCCAGAAATGAAATTTGATATTCGCGATATCATGGACAATAAAAAAATACTGCTCATGAAGGTTTCGAAAGGTCTTCTTGGAGAGGAGAACTCTTCATTGATCGGCTCCATGATCATCACGAAAATCTATCAGGCTGCCATGGCGCGCCAAAATGTCACGGAAGAGAAGCGTACGAATTTCTACTTCTACGTCGATGAATTCCAAAACTTTGCCACGGATACGTTTTATGAAATTCTCTCCGAAGCACGCAAGTATCACCTGAATCTAACGATCGCGCACCAGTACATGGGGCAACTGAGCGAGAAGATCCGCCAGACCGTCTTTGGTAACGTCGGATCCATCATCTCGTTCCGTGTCGGTGCAGAAGACGCAACAGTACTGGAAAAGGAGTTCGAGCCGATCTTCAAGGAGCGCGACATCATCAACCTTGGCGTGCGCGAGTTTTACATAAAAATGTCTGTCAACGGCGAGATCCGTGAGCCGTTTTCCGGCAGAACGCTCGACGTCCCAAAGATTGAGGAAGATCTGACTAACGAGATCAGAAATCTGTCGCGAGAGAAATACTGCGCACCGAAGAAACAAGTCGAAGAATTCCTCCAACGCTGGGACGAAGCTGCGACAAAACCGCCGAGCAAGGAAGAACTCTCTATGGTGGAGGAGAAATTTGAGGAGCCGCTCATATAGCGATATCTATGAGACAGAATGTTGTAGCCGGCGCTGTTCTCGCCTTTGTGAGCATTGTCTTCCTGTCTGCAGCTTTTGGAGATTTCCTCTACTTTGATGATGAACTTCTCATTCTTGATAATCCAACCGTACACGGATTGACGCTTGGCAACATCGGGAAAGCATTTTCATCCTATGACCCGGAGCTTTATATTCCGCTAACGCTCATCAGCCATCAAATCGAGTGGTCGCTTGTCGGAGGGAGTCCCCTGCTCTATCACAGCACAAATATCGTGCTGCATCTTATTTCAACGCTGCTGGTTTTTTTAATCTTCCGACGAATTTTTACGCTTCAACTCACAGTGCTCTGCACACTGCTCTTCGCTCTGCATCCACTACAAGTTGAATCTGTTGCGTGGGTAAGCGGAAGGAAAGATCTTCTGGCCTCGATGTTTTTTCTAGCGAGTACCTACACCTACCTCCGTCGGAAGGAATCTGGTGCGCAGAAATATCTCAGTATGGTGCTGTTCCTCTGCGGTCTCCTTTCGAAAGTATCCATATTCCCATTGCCACTTTGTCTGCTGCTACTAGATTTGGTCCTCGGTGAGCGCTTCTCGCGCAAGTTACTCATGGAAAAGCTGCCATACGTTGTTCTTTCAATTCTATTTCTGATCATTGCGATTGCTGGAAAGCACGTACAAGCCTCCAACCCTATAGCAGTTCTTCTCCTTTCGCCCGCATCCGTACTTCTGACACTGCGTCACATTGTCTTTCCAGTGGGATTAACAATCTTCTATCCTTTTACGGAGCACGTAACGATGTTCAATGGATATATTTTTATGAGCGCTGTAATCCTAACTCTGCTCATAGCATGCAGCTTGATTTTAAGTCCGCATCGGAAGTCCATCCAATGTGCGCTTGCCTGGGTTTTAATTCTGATAGCACCATCACTTCTCAACATGCAGAAAGGCGGGGAGCTTGGAATACCAGATACCTACCTGACATCCGATCGTTATTCCTATCTTGCAATTCTCGGACCTATCGCACTATTCGGTTACCTTCTGGGTAGATACTGGAGTGTAGGCATTCTCGTCGTCACTGCACTCAGCTTCGTCACCTTTCGGCAAATCGGGTACTGGCACGACAGCGAAGCTCTGTTTGGCCGCGTCATTTCTGTAGGGCAACTCTCTTATGTTGCCTATACAAATTTGGCAGGGTTTGCAGCCCAGAAGGGAAACCTTGAGGAGGCAGAAATACTTTTTGAACGATCGCTTGTTATCCGTCGTACGACGACTGCGCTTTTCAATTTAGCTCAAGTCAAAGCACATTTAGAAAAGACCGACGAAGCCAGAGCTCTCTATAGGGAACTACTCTTATTAACACCGAACGATCGTCAGGCACGAGAGAAATTTAACGCTCTGCATTGATGTTTACTGATGCCTCCTGCGCTTGAGCCACCCTACCCCTGCCGCAACACCGGCGACTGCAACACCTATGAGCCCTGGTCCGGTATCTCCCACCGGTGGTTTACCAACTACGGCTGGAAGCACCTGCGCATAGGGTTGTATTAATTGAGCTATGGGTACCGATGTCGTCACCGATGGTATTTCGGGCTTCAGTACCTTTACTGGAATATCGGTCTTTGGTGAAGGAGCTGAGGGTTTTAGAACATCTCTGCGCTGCTGTTTCATTGCGTTAATTTCAACGCACGGAACTCTCCCCGAAATAGTATCGCCAGGCTGGTACTTCTCATAAAGCTTGTGTGCGAGATCTATATCTCGAATAATTGGTATTTTCTGCTTCAGTGCGACTTCGCGGATCACTGCAGCTTTTTGCTCTTGCCCTTTGATGATCATCCTAGAACAAGGATCCGTCTCCGGAATGAACTTCAGTGCGATTGCGATTTCCGTTGGATTAACAATGACTACATCTGCATCGAGTCTGAATTGTGCGGGGACAGTTTTGGGAGTTTTAGCCTCCGGCTTACTGCACAAATTCGTGCACTCGTCATCATCAGACTGATTTCCATCATCGCAATTCTCGTCAGCTTCCACGATACCATTCCCACAGATTGCTGAAATTACTACGACGTTTTCCTCTAAACAGAAGCGACTGCATCCATCGTTACTCTCCGAGTTTCCATCATCACATTGCTCTCCGGTTTCTGTGATAGCGTTTCCGCAGACCGCGAATGTTTGACGCTTTAAGATGCAACTCGATAGACAAGCAAGACTTCCGTCGCATTCCTCACCGCTATCGAGAATTCCATCTCCACACCGTGGCAGGGTGCAATTGCGCCTGCAAGAATCGGCAGCATCATTCGAATTTTCATCTCCTTGATCACACTCTTCTTGCTCTTCGATTTCTCCATTGCCACAATATGCTTGCATAGGCTGATTTGGCATGGATGATGACTGGGCAATCGGAATGGGGTTTACCTCGTCAGAATTAGGAAGTGTCTCTTTTACTACATTCTTTACGGACAAAACGCATCGAGGGCTGCAGTTTGCATCTTTCGCTTCATTGTATGCGCATGTGTTTCCATTGCCACAATCAGCATCGAGGCGACACGCTACCGTGGCATCATGAGAACAGACGCTTCCGTTATCGCAAGCTTCATCGTCGGCAGTACTCGGCTGATTATCTGCACCGCGTGGTTGCAATAGTCCATCACCACAGAATTCAATAATACATGTCTCTGAGCAACCGTCCTCCGGCGCAGGAACAGTTATTCCTCCTCCGGATTTGCAGATCGCTGCAGATGCCTTATCTGTCCAAAACGAACCCCCGTAGCTTCCTCCGGTACAGAGCCCGCCGAAGTCGCATTCTTCTCCAGGATCAATAGTACCGTCTCCACACTGATAGTGAGTTATACTAGCCTGCGAAGATGATGAAGAAGAACTGGTACTGCACGGTGGACGTATGAATTTCCTGCATCCTCCGATTGTTGTCCCGGTTTTTGAAACTTCGGGTGCTGTGCAAGTTTCGCCACAGAGTGCAACCTCAAATACTTTTACATTCCCCTCTTGTGACTTGAGTATGGGCTCACAGTCTTCACCTGTCTGGGGGCTGATAACTCCATCTCCGCAGTAGAGGAGCTTACAATCATACGAACACGTTCCATATCCGTTTTGGTGTTCGCCGGAATCGCATTCTTCTCCTGCTTTGTCCACAACACCATTTCCGCATCCATCCGGAGGGACGGGATGCGTAAAGTACGACGACTCGGACGACGCGGCAGATGATCCATTTCCGCCGCCGCCGCCTCCACCCGTTCTAAAGAGACAGTTGCTTAAACAAGCACCTACATTTGGGGGCTCACATTCCTCCAGACCCTCCTTCACATTGTCTCCGCATGCTGCATACTGACAATCATTTGGGCAGGCGTCTGCGTTGTTGTTGTTTCCATCGTCACATTGCTCTCCGGAATTCCTCACGCCGTCACCACACGACCCTGTAAAATTCCAGTGATAATTATTTCCGCTATCAATACAACCCGTTGTACAGGAAAGGAGCTTTCCGCTTGAAGCACTGTTGTCTTTCACATCAAGATATTGCAACGTTGTTGGACCGGAGCCCTCGACAATCAGACGCGATTGCAAACCTGAAACGCTTGCGCGCAAGCTCAGTACCTGGTTTACAGCTCCCTGAAGCGATAAGGACCCAGAAACTGTCTGCTGGGTGTGGCGCTCAAATGTCAAGGTCCTTGCAGTGGTAACGGCTTTTGCGATATTCCTGAATGCAGTGGAGCCGTTGATGGCTTGGCTTGTTCCGTTCAGAGTGACTGTTCCACTATTGGTACGAAGAAGTCCATAGAGCGAAAGATCGCCTGCAACGCTGACTGCGTAATTATTGCCGACATCTAGTGTACCTGCGAAAATGCCTAAATCGCCCGTGACTTCAAGATTTGATCCCAGATAATAGGTTCCCGATCCGGTAGATTTCCTACCGGCAGCGAGTGCAGTAATTTCTGAGCCCGTCATTGCGCGTGAATAAATACGAAAATCATCCAGAGCTCCGTCAAGCGGACCGTATCCCGATGCAGATGCACCAATGAGGAGCGACTCTGCATTGCTTACTGCTGTGGAGATTATTCCACCTGAAACAAGATTGCCTGCTTTCGTGCTGACATTTATGGAGCCATCCAAGAATATATTTGTCGCATTTGCGTTCAGTGGATCGTAGGAGGCTGCAGCATGATGCCAATTTTGATCGGTGACGGTCGAGCGCGACGTAACAAGGTAGTGATTCGTCCCGTCAGCGACTTGGAAATTCAATGTATCTGTCGTGTCGTCAATGTAAAGAATGTAACCGGCAGTGACTCCGGAGCCTGTTTTCTTCGCAAATAATATGTCTTCCGTAGTTGCAGAATCTCTGCGAAACCAAACGCTGAACGTGCGTTTTTGCGATGTCGAGAGATCGTAGGAATCACCAAAATCAACATCGTCATTACTGCCATCAAATTCAAGGTTCTTCGTGTTGTAAAAAAGAGTAGTGCCAGTATTCATCTGCGCCCAGATTGTACCGTTTTCAAGAGTACCGCCGGTCTGTGTGTTCAATGTACTGCTACTGAGAGTAGTTCCTGTACCTTCGTCCATGCGGAAATACGCTTCTAATCCATTATCGATATAGAGATTGTTTGCAGAATCTCCGCTCATAACCAATAGTTCACCGGAGGATACTGAATTGAGTTTAAGATATCCGGTTGTGTCGTATGTACCGCTGATTGTCACAGAACCGGATGCGGTGACGTTATTTGAGCCTGTATTCAGGGTTCCGACAACTTTTAGATCGTGCGTGTAGATACTTCCGCTACTTCTGTGCGTTGTGCCAGTCCAAACAAAGAGCTTGTTATTGCTAGCGAGTTGCAGATCACCGTTACCCGGAAGTGAATAGACCTCGTTGATATCAGAGTCGTTGGCGTTATTCGCAGTATCGAGGTTTGTCGTCGTAATGCTGAGATCAGAAGTTGATGTGCGAAGGATCAACGTGTTTTTATAGATGTGCATTCCGGTAATCGAGTTATCCGTAATCTCGGCATCGTTGTATTTGGCAACCAGAACTCCGTTGTTTGCTACATTGTCTTCGAAAACAGTCACAACATCCTGTGCATTCAGATTAAGATTGTTAAATGTATATGCTCCATTGGAATCTGTAGTGGCTGTACCTGCCGCACTTCCGTTGATATGAATAGCTACACCGACGCCACCGCCGGCGTTTGTCGTTCCTTCGTCCAGATACACGGTTCCGGAAAACACATTGACCGAGTAACCATAGGCAATCTGCGGTGCATCGAATACAATGGGGACCGGCTGAAGAACCAATCGTGCTTGATGGAAAAACAGGTATACAATTGCGCAGATTGCACAGCCTGTGAGCACCCGTTGTCTAAATTGTTTATTTTTCATTGAATCATACTATTATACCAGAATTCCTTCTCCCGGGCGTGTCGCGAGGCTTGCATTTGCAAAGAATTATTGTCAATCCATTCTGCTCTGATTTCCTTTTTCGGCATCGATTTCCTACACTAGAATCTCTTCGAGTCCTATGAAACCTCTTTTCCCACTCCGACGGACCAAAATCATCTGTACGATCGGACCAGTTTCTTGGAACGAGGATATTCTTTATACACTTGCCGACGAAGGAATGAATGTGGCTCGGTTGAATTTTTCACATGGGACGCAGAGCGGTCACAAGGAAAT
>CAYGDT010000037.1:0-14244 GCA_964348745.1 uncultured Candidatus Peribacteria bacterium | reverse complement strand
ATACAGGCGTGTGCTTTTTCTACCTCCACAGATTCGGCCGGTGTACCCGGTGGAGGATGGGCTATGACCGAAGCTGACATTAAACACTTCCGCCGTATCGCCCGCGAGATTAGACCGATCGAAGGCGAAATGCTGACAGCGTGCCTGGAAGAAATCGAGCGGCTGAAGTTCGCCGAACACGTATTTGAGACATCTACCAAGGCAATCTACCAGGATCGTGATCGACTGAAAGCGGAAGTTGGCAGGTTGCGTGCCGCGTTGAAGCCGTTTGCGGAGTATGCAGGCCAGTTTGACGGCACACGGGTGCCAGACGATATTCAAATCGGTCACTACAGCTTTGCTGGCAAATTACCGACCATTGGCGACTGCCGCCGCGCCAGCGAGGTGCTGAAATGAAACGCGCTCTCATACTTGGAGTCGGCGGTCAGGACGGTAGCTACCTCGCCGAACTGCTCCTAGAAAAGGGGTACGAGGTCCACGGTCTCTACCGCCGGTCCAGCGTTGATAACCTCTGGCGGATCGCTGGGATAAGGGACAAGATAACGCTGCACCAAGGGGATATGTCTGATCCGCTGTCCGCGGATAGGGTAATCCGCAAGGTGATGCCGGACGAACTTTACAACGAAGCGGATCAGGATCACGCAGGCTGGAGTTACAGTCTGGTCGACTACGCGTCGGACATAACAGGAGCAGCTCCCGGCCGTATCCTCGAGATCATCCGGCAGCTTGATCCTAAAATAAAATTCTTCCAGCCGCTGACCAGTAACATGTTCGGGCTCACGCAGAGCGAGACGCAAAATGAGGAGACGCCACTGAATCCGCAGAGCCCGTATGCGTGCGCAAAGTCGTATGCATGGTCCCTTACCAAGTACTACCGCCAAGTGCACGGGATCTTCGCGTCCACGGCGATCTTCTTTAATCACGAATCGCCGCGTCGCACAGATTCGTATGTCACGCGCAAGATTACGAAAGCCGCAGCGCGCATCAAACTCGGTCTTCAAGATAAGCTGCTCCTCGGTGATTTAAGCGCAAAACTCGATTTCGGATTCGCCGGTGAATACATGGAGGCCGCATGGAATATCTTGCAGCTCGATACGCCCGATGATTTTGTGATCGGCACGGGCGAGGCGGTCTCGGTGCAGCAGTTTCTGGAAGAAACCTTCGCGCAGGCGGGGTTGGACCACAAGAAATATGTCGGAGTCGACGAGCGCTTCCTACGTCCCGGCAAAACAAGTACTTTAATCGCCGATTACTCCAAGGCAAAGAAGGTATTTGGTTATGAACCGAAGGTTCGTTACAAACAACTGATCGACATCATGCTGCAGCATGATCTAGAGGAGCAGAGGCGACTAAGCGGGAAGGCGTAGCATCTTCTGTCCGACGCGCTTTCTTAAGTATTCTGGTACGTCCTCATGCGACGGTAATTCAATACCACTTTCTCTCAACATCTCCCAAATTGTCTTTTGAATATGTGTTGAAACACGGCGTTCGGCGTCCCAGTATTGTAAATACACGGTTTCTCCATTCTGCGTTTCTGGAACATTGAAGGAGGGATCATTGGCAACTTCGCGTCCTCGTGGAGTCTGTTCCATCTTAGCAATCCGAACATGTGCCGGAAGAAGGTTGCCATCATCAAACAGTGCATCGACGTAATATACAAGGCGGCTCTCGAGTGTCATCTGATCGGCTTTCTCCTCAATAGTATCACCATATTGTGCGCCGATATCCTGAAAATATTCTGGCGTCAGTGCTGTTTCGATGTCTCCGAACGGATCGAGATTCCACAAAAATTTTTCATATCTCTCATGAAGCTCTCGCTCTTCCTCCTCAGTGAAACGTTCTGCTTCAGGAATATCTTCCGGCATCTTTCCTCGTGCAATTTTTGCATGGTATTTTTCAACACAGACGAAAGGGTTATGCAGAAATACATAGTTTTCCAAACGTAATGCTTCATTCTTTTTCAAGCCGAGATCTTCACAGAGGACCTGCATCGCCACTGACTCCATAACATTGTGTTCCATTACATTGTTCCAGCCAGCCCATGTATCGAGGTTATGCTTGATTCGCAATTTCGCACTATGCAGGATGAAATCCATATGTTTGCGGTGGCGCGATCGTACGAAATTCAACAGATATACAAAGCGGTCTTGCGGCGGAACTTCTTTGTATTCGGGTAGTGACTGCAGATCGATATGTGCCATAAGTTCGCTATTCTAAATTATTTTAAAGATATGTCAAATCAAACGCTAACTGAATACAGAAGCATATTTTAGTACTTCTTCGCCCTTCCCTGCCGTACGACGACCTCGGCGAGTATGCCAAAGAGCCCGATCTGGATGCCGGTAAGCAGCAAGAGCATTCCGGCGTCGGAGACGTTATCTTCCAGGCGCAGCGTATGAAGAATATAGAGAATCCCGGAAAACATGAGCACGATGGAGGGCCAGACGAAGAAGCGAAGCGGACGGAAGTACGTTGTAATGCGGATGATCAGACTCAGGAAATTTAAGAAATTACGGATGCCATTGAACCCCGATGAAAGCGAACTCTTCCCCTTGCGCTTGAAATATTCGATCGGAACGAACGTAACGATATAGTCGCTCGTGATCGCCGCGAGCGTGATGGTGATGGTGAAGGAGAATCCCTGCGGATACAGATGCATGAATTCCTCCGCCATGGTCTTTGTAAAAATTCGCATGCCGGAATTGTTATCGGGAATCTTCATGCCTGTCAGCGCATTGGCAAGGCACGCAACGACTACTTTGGCGGGGCGCCGCACCAGCGGTATCTTCGCTCCTTTTTTCGTCCGCGCACCGACGACCATGTCGGCGTTTTGTGAACGCATGACACTCAGCAGCTTCGGGAAATCCGCAATGGGGTACGTGCCGTCTGCATCGGTAATCGCAATAAGCTCACCCTTGGCTCTGCGGATTCCTGTTTTCATCGAAGCGCCGTAACCGCGATTGATCGGGTGGGTGATGATATGCACATTTGATGGATGTGTCGCATTGAGAATTTTTGATGTCCCGTCCGTGCTGCCGTCGTTGATCACAAGGATTTCAAACGGTTCACCGATTTTAGAAAAAACGTCATGCGCAGTGGCAATGGTTTCTTCGATTGCCTCTTGCTCGTTGTAGACGGGGATGATGAGGGAAAGCATGCGATTAGTATTACGTATTACGTATTACGTATCACGTATTTTCAATAATAAACTGCATATTTCGTAGCCCTTTACGCTTCGTAGGCTTACTAGCATTCTTCCACGTTTTGCGCAGTGTATTGAAAACGGGGCCAACGAGCGCTATCGGCAGATGTTCCACGAGAAAGCGGGCTAGGGGCAGCCTACCGATACCAAAAAGGAGTCGCAGCACCCATTCCACGGCGATGCGCGAAGGGGGGATCGATTCCGGTCGATAGCCGTATTCCGGACGAACTTTCTTCCAGCTATTGCGGATGAACGATGCGCGTTTCTTAAAGTCCAGCATGTGTCCGTGCATATCGAGCGCTTGATCGAGCGGGATTTCTTTCAGATGTATCAGATGAAGTTGTTGCATCGATTCCAGAAGCTTTACTCCTTGCTCCGACCGCGCGAGGACGACCGAGAACCCGCCGCCCTTTGCTTCGTACTGCGGGCTCCATGCGTCTCCGACGGAAAGATCGGTCAGCTCATTGGTAAAATCCACGAGTTGCAGTGATCCCCGTGTGATAAAAAACGGGATCAAATAATTGTAGTAAAACTTTTCCGCTTTGAGGATGCGCCCATCGCGCAGGGCAATGCGCAAATGGCCCGGCCACTCTCCGGCGCGATACTTCAGATCCACAATTTCTTCTTCGGAGCGGACGTGGTGCGACCGGAGAAAGCTGCGGATAGCTTCGAACTCCATTTGCGTGCCCATGTACGGCCCGAGAACGTACTTGATGTTTCGCACGCTCGGATGTCCAAGCATCTGCAGTTTGCGGATACCCGCCACCTGATCGGGGAGACCGACATATGCAAGAGGCCCCGGTTCTTTTTCCAGCGTTTGAAGGATCGTATTTACCGGTGTCGCGCTGTAGATACTCTGCGCACACGCAAGAATTTCTTCGCGCGTGCGGGCGACGACGGGCTGCGCCCGCCATGGCACATCGACGCCCATCTTGAGACACACCGCTCCCGCGATCTGACCGGTCTCCAGAAGATGCACCAGCGTTTGCGTGATCACGCCCCCCGAAGCGCCGTTTCGTCGGATGGTTTCGTCGGATGCGTGGCTGATGTATGCCTTTTTAACAACTCCGGCAATCCAGCCGTCGCTCTTTAAGCTATTGCCGGCAGGCATGCTATCGGGCTGCCTACCAAAGACAAAGTCACTCAGTTTAGTGTAGTCACAGTAACGACCGGGACAGCCCGTATAGGAGCTTTCCGGCACGGGATTAGGATTTTCCGTGCGTACAACCGTCAGGCTGCCGCCGATTTCCTCGTATTTCAGCGTGCCATTGCTGACGCCCACGCAGGTGCCGTCGCCGGTTTCGAGACCCGGGTCGATGACTTCGGTCTTGAGTTTTTGCCACCAGCCGTCGCCTTTTTGGCTATGGCCGGCAGGCCAGGGATCGTGCATATCGTTCATGGTAGCTTATGTTCTTTGCTTATGTCCTTTCTTTTCGTCACCGAAAAGAAAGGACCAAAGAAAAGGTGTTGCGGAATTGCAAACTCGGTCCGCTTGCGGCGGACCTCAAACATGCAATTCCGCCAATGTGACTAAATCTCCCCTCTCCCTAAGGGAGAGGGGTCGGGGGAGAGGGGTATTTAAACCTTTCCACACACAAACGTCCGGCGCAGGGCAAGCAGCTTGAGCAGCCACTGGGGAGAGGGGTATTTAGACTTTCCTACACACAAACGTTCTTCGCAGCGCAATGATTCGCAGGAGCCACTGAGGCAGCAGCCGTTCCAGCCAATAACCGATAACCAATAACCAATTTGGTCCGGCCGGAATCAATACAAATGTTCTCTCGGTAACGATCGTTAGGTTGGCTGCGTGCATCGCTGCGAGGATCTCCCTGCGCGGAACCATGCGGTGCGGTCCTTCGCCATGGTCGAGATGCAGTGTTGCAGAAAGCCAGTGCACAGGTTCCCAGAGGACGTTTGGCGTAGTAAGTACCAGTGTGCCGTTTGCACGCAGCAGGCGCCCGAGCTCAGCGATAAACTCCGTTGGCCACGGCACATGCTCCAGCGTTTCGAAGCAGAGGATCACGTCGAATGTATCACTTCCAAACGGCTGCCGACAGTCCGTCATCACCGAGATTTCGGCGTCGATCTTGTGCGCCTCAAAATTTCTTCGCGCACGCTTCCGAAAACTTTCTGCCATCGCGATGCAGGTGAAACGCGCGGTAGGGTTCCCTTTTGAGAAAAAAACCGTTCCGTTTCCTGTTCTACAATCAACATCGAGAACGTGCGCTAGTTTTGGGATCGTAAAGAGCGGAGCGCTGTCTATAAACCTGCGCATGTATGAGTCGATTCTCGCATTCTGAGTATCGTAATCGGGAGAACTGTCCCAATGGGCTGCGACATCTGCGAGTGTCCAAGTCTTTGTCATGCACTTATCGTACCCCTTTCAGCCAGTACCAGCCTCCCAAAAACCCGCTCAAGATGATGCTTAAAAACATCAGCAAGGCCAGTGCGACCGCCTGTTCCGGTTTCACGCCATAGGGAGCAAGGAGCACGATGAGTGCTGCGTCGCGGGTACCAAGCCCCGAAGGCGCGATCGGCAGGAGAGACAGTATGCCTGCGAACGTGAGTACAGAAACGAGTACAGGGATTGCTGTATCGATACCCACGGCACGAGCCAGTAGGATCGCCCATGCGAAATGGATGATCCAAGCAAATAGCGTCCAGATACCAATAGGAAGCAGCGCTTGCGCAGGGAGGTGTTTGGTCACGAAACCCAAGCGCTTGCGCAGCAAAAAGCTGATGAGGATCACCATCGATATTCCCGTCATCGCCACAGCTGACCATATCCATCCGAAGAGTATTCCCACTCCGACCGCGGCGATCAGGCCGACGCATACCGTGTCGATCGCGCGGTCAAGGATCGTAATGACGATCGCCGTTGCCATTCGCAAGCCCGCCGCCTTCAGATAGGCCGCTTTACCCATCTCCCCGACTTTCCCCGGTACAATGCATGCGAGAAATATTCCCACATTCATGATTTCCCAATGTTTCCGGAACGGAAGCACGATACCGGCGGTGTGCACGAGTTCTTTCCAGCGCTGTGTTCTAAAGAAGTAAATAAGGAAGACGAGCGGGAACGAGATCGCGAGCAGACCGGTGTTCGCTTGTGTGATTTCCGCAATCAACGTTCGTGTGTCGATGTTTGCGACGATCAGCACAAAGAGTGCAATGCCGATCAGTTTGAGCCCCAACAGAGCGACCTTTTTTTTCATAGAGCGTAGATGGTGAATCTGTCTGTACGATACAGTTCTTTGCTTCCTGCAGGTACACGGGGGTTTTCTTTCGACAATGCATCAATCACAACGTAGTCCAACCGGTATGCGCCGAGTAACGCGTCGTAGCTTCGCTCCATCTCGTTTTTTCGTGTGAGCAGTGCATCGATGTAATCGGTGCCACCAAGAATATCGATCGGTTGGATAGTTTCTCCGTAGGCTCTACGGAGCGCAGCTTCGCGTTCAGGTTGCCACCCGATATACGAGACCATGTTGTCGACGATGTACTGCGCATCGATAAAATCGATATATTGCAATAAAAAACGATCGAGAAGTTCCGCATTGGAAATCATGTTGCTTCTCGCCGGACCGTAAAAGAAAATATAGTTTTTCGTATAGAGCGGAATGTATGGGCTGAGTGATGATGTGGTCATGATCACTTTGTCCTCGATATGTTCGTTATTGAAATAGGCAAACACTGCGGTGTATTCCTGAATATCCCTCTCCCGCTGACGGGTGATCTCCTGTTGTTTGAGGTAGGCATATGCTCCTGCGCGTATGGCAACGCGGTTGACGATCGTAAGTAGCAGCGCAGCAAGGCACACAATCGCAACAGTTCGTTGCACCGAAGACCGCCTCGCAGCTTCCCAAAATACGGGAACGGCAATGATGCTCACAAACATTCCAATACGCCAGAAATGCGTGTCGAAGTGCATCTCTTTGCCGGTAATCACATTACTGAACGTGGCGATTAGGAGAGCGACTGCGATTAGAAGGACTACTCGCTCGGCATTCTGCAAGCCGCGCAGCATGCGGAGCATCGACAGGCCGATGACGATAAGAATCGTATACTTCGCAAAGAGGATGGCATTGGGGTGTATGAGATGCGTGTGTACCAACCCGATACGCGCATGAAGTTCCTGCCCCAATGGGTCTGACATGAGGTATGCAGTCAGTACTATTTGCGGAATGCATACGATTGCAATACCGAGAGACGTGATCGCAAGGTTTTTACATGCTTGCCGGTTTCGTTGCGACAAAAACATGATCCCCAGGAGTCCGACCGTGGTGAACGTAATCATCCACAGGTATGGATAGACATAGAATGAAAGCGCGGTGGTAAGCCACAAATACACGTACGGTTTTTTTTCCTTGGGAGCATCAAGCACTTGAATCAGTGCAAGCGTGAAGAGAGCGAATGCGGGATACACGATCTGCATGATGGCCGGTCGGATCATCAGATTATGCAGTGATGCGGTGCCGAGAATGGCAATGCCCGCAGAAACCCACACCCGTTTATTATTAAGTTTATTACAGATCATAAAGAGCAGGCTTCCGAGCAGCAACGAGTACAGCAGTGCATTCACTGCAAACACGGCGTTGATTCCCATGCCGAGAAACCCGGGCAACGCTGCGATCCAGATCGGTAAAATGAGTCCGGGGAAGCGATCGCCAACGTGCTCGATAATATAGGGATTCCCCAACATCGGGTGGCCATCCAAAACTTCCTGCACTTGCACAAGATAGTAGATGGCATCCGTCTCAATTTCCGGAAGTACGGCAGGCAGAAACGAACCTGTCACCGATTTCATAAAGTGAAACATGACACACGTCACTGCGACACTTCCTAGTAATACTACGATCCAAGCGCAGCGTTCCTGATTTTGCATGGCGGAAGTATACAGAAGTGCAATTCCAGAGACTATTACGCTAGGAATCTGTTACATATGGCAAAAATCCGCTAGTCTTCCTGTGTATTTGCGATACGCGAATCTCATGCGTGCATTGGTCGTCATTCCAACATACAACGAGCGAGAGAATATTCCGACGCTTCTTGACAGTATCATGGCAATACATACAGATGTCGACGTACTGGTGGTCGATGACAACTCTCCCGATGGAACAGCCGATACAGTGCGTGCAATGCAAAAGCAGTACGGTGACCAGCGGTTACAATTGCTGGTGCGTACAGCGGGGAAATCCGGTCGGGGTTCCGCGTGCATTGCGGGACTGCTGTATGCGCTCGAACACGGGTATGACGCAGCCATCGAGATGGACGCGGATCACTCGCATCATCCAAAGTACATCGCGCAACTTCTTGCGGGGCTTTCTTCCGCCGATGTTGTCATTGCATCGCGCAAAGTGCCCGGAGCCAAAGTGATCGGATGGAAATGGCACCGGCATCTTTTGAGTTTTGCAGCGCACTGGTACATTCGCATCATTTTGCGATTACCTGTACGGGATATCACGAACGGGTACCGTTGTTATGGCAAACGGGCTCTTTCGCACGTTCCTGACTTGCATATCGATGGTATTGGCTTCTCGGTTATCCCCCAGATGACCTACCAGCTCTACCACCTCGGCATGACATTTAAAGAAGTGCCATTTGAATTCACGGACCGATTGCACGGTTCGTCCAACATGGGTATGAATGAGATTTTTGAGAGCTTCATCGCCATTTTCCTCATTCGTTCCAGAACGCTCTACGTTCATGTTCGACAGTTTGTAAAGTTCGGTCTGACGGGTGTTATCAATGGGATAACGGATCTGGGACTTCTGACGATCTTTGTGGAACTGCTCCATGTCCCCATTCGCATTGCCGTTCCGCTTGCAGGACTCATTGCGCTCAGCAATGCGTTTCTCATCAATAAAAAATGGACATTTCGTTGCACCAATACGCGTTACTGCGAGCAGTACACTCTTTTTTTGGCGGTCTACGGCAGTAGCTTTCTCTTCGGAGCCGGAGCAACGATCTTCCTCGTTGAACAGTGGCATGTTTGGTATGTGCTTGCCAGAGTTCTCATTATTCCGCTCGCCGCTCTCTGGAATTATTCCTTGCTGCATTTCGTGGTGTTTGGCAACAGGCGAATAGAATAGTAACGAGAGCAATTGCTTTTTTCCCCGCTGCTTTCTAAGGTTCACGCAGCATGTACTCCAGTTCTGACCATTGCAGGATTTGCGGCAATACCAATTTGGTGGAGTTGTTTGATTTGGGTGAGCAGGCATTGACCGGTGTGTTTCCGGAGCGTGCAGACATGCAAATCGCCACAATGCCCGTGCAGGTCGTTAAATGCATGGGGGGTGATTGCTGCGGTCTCGTGCAGCAGCGCTACAGCGGAGCTCCCGAGGAGATGTATGGTATGAATTACGGTTACCGTTCGGGGCTCAATCAATCCATGATCAAACATCTGCAAGCTCTTGCCACGCAAGCTGTAACGGTTGCGCGGCCTCAGAGCGGAGATATTCTTCTTGATATCGGCAGCAATGACGCGACATTGCTGAAGTGTTACGCACAGGGAACGTACACGCTCGTCGGTATGGATCCGACGGGTGTGAAATTTAAAAAGTACTATCCCGACTCCATGACGTTGATTCCAGATTTCTTCTCCGCACAAAATTTCGAAAAGGTGTTTCCGAGAAAAAAGGCAAAGATCATCACTGCATTCGCCATGTTTTACGATCTGGAGGATCCACAGGCATTCGTCGATGATATCGCTCGGGTACTCGCGGATGACGGCATATGGATGTTCGAGCAGTCCTACCTGCCGCTGATGCTCGATGCGAATGCCTACGATACGATCTGTCATGAGCATCTGGAATACTATGCGATGCGGCAAATAGCATGGTTGCTGGAGCGTGCCGGTATGTTCGTGTTGGATGCCCATGAAACGGATGCCAATGGCGGGAGCATTTGCATCGTGGCTGCAAAAAAGACACATCCTATGTATCAAGGGTCATCACCGAAAGCCGAGGAATTTCTTGCGAAAGAACATGCACAGGGGCTCGATACGCTCGAGCCATATCAAAAATTCTGGGAGCGTGTGTTAGAGCAGAAGGAAGCACTGCTTACACTGCTGGATACGATCGCCAAACAGGGGAAACAAGTGTTTGGACTCGGCGCTTCCACAAAAGGGAACGTTCTGCTCCAGTATTGCGCGATCACTGCAAAAAATCTTCCGTATATCGCTGAGGTGAATGCAGATAAGTTTGGGTGCTTTACTCCCGGTACCGGCATTCCGATTATTTCACAGGACGCGGCGAATGCGATGCATCCGGATTACTACCTCGTTTTACCGTGGCATTTTCGCGAAGGCATCACCAAGGGGATGCAGCCCTTCCTGCAATCGAGAGGAAAACTTATATTTCCCTTACCGGAGCTTACCGTTGTAGGCGCTTGATATCTGCGTCCACCATCATGGCGACCATCGCTTCAAACGAAACCTGCGGTTGCCATCCCAATATCGATTGCGCTTTGCCGCTGTCTCCGCAGAGCGGTGGCAGTTCCGCGGTTCGCATGTAGCGTTCATCTTGTCGGACATACGGTGCCCAGTCCTCTCTGCCGATATGTGCGAAGGCAGCAGTGAGTATGTCGCGTACGGTGTGGGTTTTTCCCGTTGCGATAATAAAATCGTCGGGGTTATCGCACTGCAGCATGCGCCACATTGCTTCGACGTAATCGCCCGCAAATCCCCAGTCGCGTGTGGCATCCAGATTCCCCAAAATGATAGAGTCCTCCAGTTTTAGGTGGATGCGCGCGACGCCGTCGCTGATTTTGCGGCTGACGTACTTGAGCCCCCGCAGAGGCGATTCATGATTAAAGAGGATGCCCGAGCATGCGGCAAGACCGTGCTCGCGGCGATAATTTTTTACGAGCCAGTGCGCGGCAAGTTTGCTGGTCGCATACGGATTCCTCGGCGAGAACGGCGTCTCTTCGTTTTGCATGGCGTTCTTACTCTCGCCGAACATTTCACTGGACGATGCCTGAAACAATCGGGAAGCAGACGAATGTTTTCGCATGGATTCAAGGATGTACATCGTGCCGTACAGGTTTGTGTGCACGGTTTCCAGTGGATGTTGCCAACTGACATTAGCCGAAACGGACTGTGCGGCGAGATTATAAATTTCCTGTGCTTGCATGCGCTTCACCGTGCTTTCGACAAGCGCGGCATCTTCGATGCTCCCATCCAGAAGCTCAACGGCATCCTGTATTCCAAGTTCAGCAAGCCGCCAGCAGTCCTCCGCTGCGGTACTGCGCGCCATGCCGCAGACACGGTATCCTTTGTGCAAGAGCAGTGCGCTCAGATACGCACCGTCCTGCCCGGTAATGCCGAGAATGAGTGCTTTTTCTGCTATACAAGGAGCATAGCAATATTTCGAGTACTCGAGTACTCGAGTACTCGGTTATTCGGGTACTCACATATTCACCATACAAAAAATCACGGCGTTTCCGAATTGATACGGGTAGTAAAAACGCGCTTGCAGTGCTTCTTCTTTCGACACCTCTTCCCATCGCAATGCGGATACGTGTTTAAGGTATTGCGTCGTTTCAAAGAGGTTTGTATGGCAGGAATCATTGACGGAATCGGGATTATACCCGACGGGGATCGTCACGAACATGCTGCCGCCGGGTGCGAGCAGCGTTTTAAGATTTTCGATTGCTCTGGAATATTTTGTGGCGTCTTTGGGATGTTCATCAAAACCGACGTGCTCCATGGTTGAAATGGAGATGATCAGATCGTACCGTTCGTTCGGGTGAAAATCGACGACGTCCTCGTTGATCACCCCCTTGCCCTTTTCGTACTTGTCGAGCACTTGCCACGTCACATCGGTATAGTGCGAGAGCACGTTGCCGATTTCAAGGATTCTCTTTCCACGAGCCTTCTTCAGCATAGCGAGCGCCACCGCAATTTCGACCGCTCGTTCATTGAGAAACGTCGTGTTGTACCAGTGGCAAAAGTAGCGGTACGCCTTTCCGCGATACCGAAAAGTCTTTTGACCCATCGTTATGTAGTAGAGCGGAGTGAGCAATACCTGCAGCAGCAGTCTTGTCATCATGGTGATGGCACCGAATAACCCTCTGCGTTTCCATGCCTCTTTACATCGTGCCAAGACAACGCCGAATGTGCCGATCAATCCATCATAGGTGGCATGCATGGTTTTCAGTATAAACTATTCGATCTTCTCCGCGCTGATCATGAGGGCATGGCCACGCTTGAAGAGTGGAATCAGGAGGGCATCTTCCAATTTGCAGATGGGGATGATGATAGTGAGGAACGCGCGGAGCGCCTTATACGGAATCGACTTTTGAGCATCCAGCAGTTCACTCTGCGCTTCGAAGCGCTTGCGCTTGAGGAGGAACACCACTTTGGTCATTTCCATGACGAGTTCGGATAGCAGAAACATTGCCTGACGTGTTTCTACAACTCTGTAGCCGTTTCCTTCGAGTATACGTTCGAGATCTTCCGGCATATAACCGTCGCGATAGTGGAACTCTCCTCCGTGGTGATGCCCGAGCTGCTTGAGTTTCGCCGTTGCGCGAAATCCCTTGAGCGATGGCGTGGAGATGACGACGCGTCCGCCGGGTTTTAAGACCCTGCGAATTTCACGAAGCACTTTCGCGTCGTCTGCCACATGCTCGATCACCTCGCAGAAGAGTACCTTATCGAACGTGTTATCCGGATACGGTATCTGCTCCACACTGCCGGTCTTCGCATGCGGGGTAATATGCTTTTTCACATAGCTCACCGACTCGGGACTTGTATCGATCCCATGAAGTACCGCTCCGGAACCTTTAAGCTTTAGGAGGAAATACCCCAGCCCGCAGCCGGCATCGAGCACGGTTTCCTCCGGCTGTACATCGAGCATATGAAGCACCGTATCGCGCATGCGTACGTTGATGTTTCCATGCAGAACATGAGTGTTAGGCGTCAGAGTCATGGCACGAGCTTATAGTTTATAGTTTATAGCTGATAGCAAAAATCCTACAAGCTACAAGCTATCAGCTTGCCTGAATTCTATTCTATTTCTCCCAGGATTCCTCTAGGAATTGCATTTCTCAGTGGTATTGTTTCCGCATGACGGGTTCTCACCTCACGCACATACAGCAACTCGAAGCCGAGAGCATCTTCATTCTCCGCGAGGTGGCGGCGGAGTTTCAAAACCCCGTGATGCTCTATTCCATCGGCAAAGATTCCTCTGTCCTGCTGCACCTCGCACGGAAAGCGTTCGCACCCGGCAAGCCGCCGTTCCCGCTGCTGCATGTCGACACGACGTTTAAGTTTAAGGAAATGACTGCATTCCGCGACCGCACTGTCCGCGACGAACTTGGTCTCGATCTTATCGTGCATACAAATCCGGAAGGACTCGCGCAGGGTATCAATCCTTTCGATCACGGCAGTTCGCACTACACCGATGTTATGAAGACCGAAGCATTGCGCCAGGCGCTCGCAGAGCATCAGTTTGATGCGGCGATCGGCGGCGCACGGAGAGATGAAGAGAAGTCCCGTGCGAAGGAGCGCATTTTCTCCTTTCGCAACGCAAAGCATGCATGGGATCCGAAATATCAGCGTCCGGAACTCTGGAACCTCTTCAATACTCGTATCGCAGCAGGGGAAAGCATGCGAGTCTTTCCGTTAAGCAATTGGACGGAGATCGACATTTGGCTCTACATAGCGCTCGAAAAGATACCCGTTGTGCCGCTCTACTTAGCAAAAATTAGGCCTGTCGTCCGTCGAGGAAACACCTGGATCATGGTCGACGACGAACGCCTGCCGCTTGCCTCCAGCGAAACTCCCGAACAAAAAATGGTGCGATTCCGTACGCTCGGGTGCTATCCGCTCACTGGTGCAGTGGAATCGGATGCCACGACTGTTCCCGCTATTATCGCGGAACTTTTGTCCTCCCCCGACTCCGAGCGGCGCGATCGACTCATCGATTCCGATCAGCCTGCTTCCATGGAAGAAAAGAAGAAAGCCGGATACTTTTGACATATGCCTCTTTCTCAAACTGCCATCGGCGATATCGATTCCTTTCTCAAGGAGTACAACAACG